>JBFJHN010000534.1:0-3175 GCA_041613275.1 Candidatus Krumholzibacteriia bacterium
CCGACCGGTACGTGACCGACGTGCCAATGGCGGACGACGTGGGACACGCGTCGGCAGCGGGGCCCAGCACCGCCTACATCTGCCCCATGGATCCCGACGTCCGACAGGAGTCGCCGGGACCGTGTCCCAAGTGCGGCATGATGCTCGAGCCGGAAGTCGCTGCCCCAGCTCCGACGCGCACGGAATTCGTCTGCCCGATGCACCCGGAAATCGTCCGGGGTGAACCGGGCTCGTGCCCCATCTGTGGCATGGCGCTCGAACCACGCAACGTGCAAGTGACCGACGAGGCCAACCCCGAGCTCGACGACATGAAGCGGCGGCTCATCTGGAGCTGCGTGTTCGCCGTTCCGCTCGTCATCGTCGCCATGGCGCATGTGATTCCCGGACGGCCGCTGGACGATGTGCTGTCTCCGGGCTTGCAGGCATGGACGCAGCTCGCGCTTGCTACCCCGGTGGTGCTCTGGGGCGGCTGGCCATTCTTCGTCCGCGGCTGGCAGTCGATCGTCCACCGCAGGCTCAACATGTTCACGCTCATCGCTCTCGGGACGGGCGCAGCCTACCTTTATAGTCTCGTCGCCACGTTTGCGCCGCAGCTCTTCCCCGCGTCGTATCGCAGCGAACACGGCCACGTGGGCGTCTACTTCGAGGCCGCGGCCGTGATCATCGTGCTCGTGCTCGTCGGACAAGTGCTCGAGCTTCGCGCGCGCGGATCGACGCGTGCGGCGCTGCGCGCATTGCTGGATCTTGCGCCACAGACCGCGCGGCGCGTGAAGGACGACGGGCAGGACGAAGACGTTGCGCTCGACGATGTGCGCGTGGGCGATCGCCTGCGCGTGCGGCCGGGGGACAAGGTGCCGGTCGACGGCTCGGTCGTCGAGGGTACGAGCGTCGTCGACGAGTCCATGGTCACCGGTGAGTCCGTGCCCGTGGACAAGCAGCCGGGGGATCGCGTCATCGGCGGCACCGTCAACACCACCGGCAGCTTCCTCATGCAGGCCGAGCAGGTGGGCGCGGACACGCTGCTCGCGCGCATCGTGCAAACGGTGGGCGACGCGCAGCGCAGCCGCGCGCCCATTCAGCGCGTGGCCGACGCCGTCGCGGCATGGTTCGTACCCGCAGTGGTGCTCGTCGCCGTCGCGGCGTTCGTGGTGTGGATGCAGGTGGGGCCGGAACCGCGTCTCGCCTACGCGATCGTGAGCGCGGTGGCCGTTCTCATCATTGCGTGTCCGTGTGCGTTGGGGCTCGCGACACCCATGTCGATCATGGTGGGCACGGGACGTGGCGCGCAAAACGGTGTTCTCGTGCGCAACGCCGAAGCCCTCGAGACGCTCGAGAAGGTCGACACGCTCGTCGTGGACAAGACGGGCACGCTCACGGAAGGACATCCCGAGGTGCGTGAGACCGAGGCCCTTGGGATCAGCGAGGACGAGATGTTGCGGCTGGCGGCGAGCGTCGAGCGCTCGAGCGAGCATCCCTTGGCCGAGGCCATCGTACGCTTCGCATCCGAGCGCGGCGTGTGGTTGGACGAAGCGCGCGACTTCGAGTCCTTCCCCGGTCACGGCGTCGCCGGTATGGTGGGCAGCCAACGCGTGGCGCTCGGAACCGAGCGACTTCGGGAGGTTCAACTCTCCGGTGCGTCGGCGACGGAATCCCGCGACACGGAACCGCCGCCCTCGCCCGCGGACGGCACGTTCGAGGCATTGCGCGCGCACGCGGATGCGTTGCGCGAGCGCGGCAGCACCGTGCTGTTCGTGTACGTCGACGGCGACGCCGTCGGCCTCATCGCCTTGGCCGATCCGATCAAAGAATCGACGCCCGAAGCGCTGCGCGCGTTGCGTGCCGAAGGTCTACGCATCGTGATGCTGACGGGCGACAACGCGTCCACGGCCCAAGCCGTCGCCGACGAGCTTGGCATCGAAGAGGTTCACGCAGGCGTGCTTCCGGACGAGAAGCACGCGCACGTGCGCCAGCTGCAAGAAGCAGGACGCGTCGTCGCGATGGCGGGCGACGGCGTCAACGATGCACCCGCTTTGGCCCAAGCGCACGTCGGCATCGCCATGGGCACGGGCGCCGACGTTGCGCTGGAGAGCGCCGGCATCACGCTCGTCCGAGGGGACCTGCGCGGCATCGTGCGCGCACGTCGTCTCAGCCGCGCAACGATGCGCAACATCCGCCAGAACCTCGCCTTTGCCTTCGCGTACAACGCCCTCGGCGTGCCGCTGGCCGCGGGCGTCCTCTACCCGGTGCTCGGCCTGCTCCTGAGCCCCATCTTCGCGAGCGCGGCGATGAGCTTCAGCTCGGTGTCGGTCATCGTCAATGCGTTGCGTCTACGACGCTCTCCGCTGTGACGGACATGTGCGGTGAAGACGCCCTCGCCTGGCGGTCGCTTGCCTCGGAAGAGCGTGTCTACGAGCCACCCGCGCGCGTCGTAGATCCGAAGCTCGACGGGCACGCGCGCGGGCCATGCACCCCACAGCGACGTGCGCGCGTCGAAACTGTGTCATGTGGTACATCGGTTCTTTGATGCTACGATCGACGCGGTCGCGTTTGAATGCGGAGGCAAGCCGCTTGGGCTTCGAAGTCGGAATGCGCGTATCGCACTACGAGCTCGTCGAACACATCGGCGCCGGCGGCATGGGCGTGGTGTTCAAGGCACGTGATCTCAAGCTCGACCGCTTCGTGGCCATCAAGTTCCTGCCACCGCATCCCGACGACGAGCGCGAGCGCGAGCTGCGCCAGCGTTTCGTGCAGGAAGCCAAGGCCGCGTCCGCCCTCGACCACCCGAACATCGGCACGATCCACGAGATCGACGAGACCGACGACGGTCGCATGTTCATCGTCATGGCCTTCTACGACGGCCAGACGTTGCAGCAACGCATGCGACATGCGCCGCTGCCCATTCCCGAGGTCGTGGATCGTGCGACGCAGATCGTGCGTGGGCTGGTCAAAGCGCACGAGCAGTCCATCGTGCATCGCGACATCAAACCGGGCAACGTTGTCGTGACCACCGACGGCGTCGCCAAGATCATCGATTTCGGCCTCGCCGTTCTGGGCGACGAAACGCGGATGACGAAGCCCGGAACCACGGTCGGCACGCTCGCGTACATGGCTCCCGAGCAAGTGCGCGGGGAGTCGGGCGACGCTCGCGTCGATGCGTGGGCGCTGGGCGTGGTCC
>JBFJHN010000535.1:0-3173 GCA_041613275.1 Candidatus Krumholzibacteriia bacterium
CGGCGCGTGCGCTAGGGACCGCCCCGGGCGGAACGCTCGAGCTCGACGCCCGGAACACCTGTGGCCAGCATCAAGCCACGCGACTCGTACATGCGCGAGACGACGACGCGACCCTCGGGCGAGATGTCGAAGCTCTCCGCATGGTACTCGTCCGAGAAGCCGACGAGCGCGCGTCGCGTGTGGTCGGTGTTCGCATCGGGCGCGAAGTCCTGCACGTAGATTCCGGAGCGTCCGGCGTCGTCGATCCCGACGAAGGCGATCGCCTTGCCGTCCGGCATCCACCGGGGACGGCCCACCGAGAAGCCGGGCGCCACGCGATGGAACGCGGCCTCTGTGACGAACGGGGTGCGACGTCCCGTTTCGATTTCGACGACGCGCAGCAGCGTGACGAAACGTGTCAGATCGAAGTCCATGAACACGGCGTAGCGCCCGTCGGGCGAAACCTCGGCGATGCCGAAGGCGCCCGATTGGATGCAGGTGGCATCCGTGCCGTCGGGTCGCACGCGCCAGATCCCGGGAGCCGAGGGGTTGGCGCTCGCGTAGACGATCCACTCGAGATCGGGCGTGACGGTGGGATTCTCGGCATCCACGCCGTCGCTCGAAACCTGACGCGCGTTGCCGCCGTCGGCGTCGGCCATCCAGATCTCCAGGTTGCCACTGCGGCTCGAGCTCCACACGATGCTCTTGCCATCGGCCGTGAAGTCCGGGTCCCAATCCTCGGCAGCGTCGTCGGTGACTTGGCGCACGGCGCCGGTCGCGATATCGAGCACCCACAGGTCGAGGTTGCCGCCCCGGTTCGACGAGAACAGGAAGCGACGGCCGTCTGGCGCGTAGGCGGGCTGCCTGTCGCGACTGCGTCCGCGCGTCAGCGTGTGCGTCGATGCGGGCTCTCCGTTGTCGCCGAGCTCGATCTCGACCAGGTTCTGTCGCCACGCGTACTGATCGAACGCGACCTGGCCCGTCCCAACGATTGCAACCGTGGTCGAGCCCGGCGCACGCGTGACCACGTCCTGCTCCCAGAACAGCGTCTTCACCGATCCGTCCGCAGGATCGAACTGCACGACACGGGCGGCCGGGTTGGCCTCGCCGGCCAGCCGGCTTGCCGCCACGGCGAAGACCAGCTTCGTGCCCGCCCACGTCGAGCCGGACGTCGGCATCCCGTCGGGCGTGGGGCGCGTCGTGACCGCACCGCTTTCCACGTCCACGAGCATCAGGCTCCGGAAGCTGAAGCCCGTGCTCTGCGCCGTGCACGCGACGATCTGCCGGCCGTTCGGCGACCAGCGTAGGCCGTAGAGGGTGAGCGTGTCGTTCACCGCCACGATGCGGCTCGCACCTCCTCGCAGCTCGACGATGCCGATCTGCGCGCCCGACGTGCTCGTCGCACGCAGGAACGCCACCTGGGTGCCGTCGGGCGACCAGTCGCCTTCGTACGCGTCATCGACGATCTTGCGCCCCTGGCCGCCGACGACGCCGATGCGGTACAGGGAGCTGCCGTTCGCGTCGACCCGCGTGTGCAGAATGCTCGCGCCGTCGGGTGCGAAACGCGGTGCGCCGTCGAAGCCGTCGGTCAAGGCCGCCTCGCCGCCTCCGACCAGCTGCTTGAGCCAGATGCGCGGCGTGCCGTCGCGATCGGAGACGAACGCGATCATGTCGCCGTTGGGCGACACGGACGGCAGCCAGTCGCGCCCCGAGAACGTGAGCGGCTGGATGCGCACGGGCTCGGCGACCGGTGCGGGCTGGAAGAAGCGCATGAAAGCGGCGCCCAAGGCGACACCGATCAGGAGCAGCAGCGCGGCCCGCGCGACGCGCCGGCCCGGTGTCTGCGGAACGGCGACTGCTGCGGCCTCGTGGGTGGCTCGCACGCTCGGCGCCGAGCTGGATTCCGAGCTGGTCAGCGCGAAAGCCAGGTCGCGCGCCGATTGGAAACGCTGCTCGGGCGCCTTCTCGAGACAGCGCTGCACGATGCGCTCGAGCGCGTAGTGCGTCCCGGTGTCCAGCTCGCCGAGAGCCGAGGGCTCGTCGCGCAAAACCGCGTTCATGATCTCGACAGCGGAGCCGCCGTCGAACGGGCGCCGACCGGAGAGCATCTCGTACAGCACGACGCCGAACGAAAAGACATCGGAGCGATGGTCAACGTGCTTGCCGCGCACCTGCTCCGGCGACATATACGCCGCCGTACCCACGACCATCCCCGGTGTCGTCTCGGGCGCCACGGTCGCCAGGTCGGCAGCGCTTTCGCCTGGCGAGGATTGCTCCGGCGGCGACTTGGCGAGACCAAAATCGAGAACCTTCACCTGCCCGTCCGCGCAGACGAAGACGTTGTCGGGCTTGAGATCGCGGTGGACAATGCCCTTCTCGTGCGCGGCCGCCAGGCCCTGCGCCACCTGCGAGGCGATTTCGATCGTCTTGCGTGGCGCCACGCGACCCTCGGCGATGACCTCGCGCAGCGTCTTGCCCTCGAGCAGCTCCATGACGGCGTAGGTGATGCCCTCATGGGTTTCGAAGTCGTACAGCGCCAGAATGTTGGGGTGCGAGAGAGCGGCGACCGCTTTGGCCTCGCGTTTGAAGCGTTCGAGCCGCGCGATGTCGTTGGCAACGTCGGCGGGCAGGACCTTCAGCGCAACGTCACGGTCCAAGCGAGTGTCCCGGGCCCGATACACTTCGCCCATCCCGCCCGATCCCAGCGGGGCGCGAATCTCGTACGGACCGAGACGGGTTCCTGCGGTAAGTCCCACAACGCCTCTCTCATGAATCGGGTTCGAGACCTCACCGGATGTTGCGCCGGAACGCCGGAGCAGGCGTGCGCGGTCAGGGCGTTCCTGTGGCCATGGCCTCGGCGCGACGCAGATCCGCCTGCAACGACTCGCGCTGGGGCCTACGTTCCGCAGCGCGTCTCAAGTACGCCAGTGCGGCTTGTGGCTCCCCGCGCAGGAGCGCAGCACGACCCAGCGTGTGCTCTGCGGGTGGGAAACACGGGAGCTGGTGTGGGTGGTTGCTTGCGTCCTCTGGAATACCCAAGGCGACGTCGGCCTCGAGAACTCCGCGCTCCACATCGATTTCGCCGCTAACGAGCACCCACGCCAGAAGCTCGTGACTGGTGCGCGAGGAGTCGGCGGACACACACTTCTCTGCAAGGATACGAGCCTCGTGGTAGCGTTTTTGGCCCATACGCA
>JBFJHN010000536.1:0-3171 GCA_041613275.1 Candidatus Krumholzibacteriia bacterium
ACGGGTTGTACGTGTACGAGTCCGGCGCGAGCGGCTGGACGAAGCTCACCCCGGGCGCTCCGGAGCGGATCGTGATCGTGGGGGACCGCGAGGTGGCCGATTCCGGCAGCAACGGTCTGCACCTCTACGACGGCACGGCGTGGAGGCGCATCACCGCCCTGGACGCCGAGGACCTCGAAGCGGTGCGATTCGAGTAGAGCGCGTCGGGATCGCTGCCCTCTCCAGGATAAAGAACCGTAGGGGAACCCCGAGGTCCCCGTTTACAATGCCCGAAACATCGGGGGATCGGACATGACCGTCGAGGCGGGCCAGAACCTGTTGCACTACCGCCTCGTCGAGAAGATCGGCGAGGGCGGGATGGGTGTGGTCTGGAAGGCGGTCGACACGACGCTCGATCGTGAAGTCGCCATCAAGATCCTCCCCGACGTCTTCGCGCAGGACGCCGAGCGCCTGGCGCGCTTCGAGCGCGAGGCCCAGCTGCTGGCCTCGTTGAACCACGCACACATCGCGTCGATCCACGGTCTCGAGCAGTCGGACACACTGCGCTTCCTGGTGCTGGAGTTCGTGGGCGGCGAGGACCTCGCGCAGCGTCTGAAGCGCGGACCGATTCCCGTTGCCGAAACCATCGAGATCGGCCAGCAGATTGCCGATGCTCTCGAGCAAGCGCATGAGCAAGGCGTCGTGCACCGCGACCTCAAGCCGGCCAACATCAAGGTGGATGCCGACGGTCAGGTGAAGGTGCTCGACTTCGGCCTGGCGAAGGCGCTGGAAAGCGAAGTTGGCCCCTCGTCGCCCGACCTGACGCAGTCGCCGACGTGGATGGCAACCGGCACGGTCGAAGGCGTCATCCTCGGCACCGCGGCCTACATGAGCCCGGAGCAGGCGCGCGGCAAGCGCGTCGATCGACGGAGCGACATCTGGGCATTCGGCTGCGTGATGTTCGAGATGCTCACGGGACGCACGTTGTTTGCGGGCGAAACGGTGTCGGACACGATGGCGGCGGTGCTGCGCGCCGAGCCCGAGTGGGAGACGTTGCCGGAAGCGACGCCGCCGGGGCTGCGACGCCTGCTCGAGCGTTGTCTCGAGCGCGACGTGCGGCGTCGGTTGCAGTCGATTGGCGAGGCGCGCATCGCCCTGGAAGACGTTGCCGCGGGACGTACCGAGTCCGAATCGCTGGCGGTTGCACCGGCACCGCCGAAGTCACGCTCGCCTTGGGCGTGGGCCGTGGCAGGCGTGGTACTCGGCGCGCTGGCGGCCTTCTTTGCGCTCCGTTTCGCATCCGCTCCCGACTCGGCGCCGGTGGCGCAATCGGTGCGACTCGAGATCCCCGTGGAACCTTCTGAGGAAGCGCCGCGTTTCGAGCTCGACCGTCAGGGCACCAAGGTCGTGTACTCCGTGAGCGGGAAACTGTACGTTCGCCCGCTCGACCAGATCGAATCGCGTCAAGTTCCCAACGTCGAGGCCGCGACCGCATGCGCGTGGTCGCCCGACGGCACGTGGATCACCTACACGACGGGGCCGAAGCTGTACAAGATTCGTCCCGACGGGACGCAGCGTTTTCAGGTGTGCGAGGTGCCAGACGGGATCCACGCGCGCGCGGGCGGCATGGTGTGGCTCGAAGACGGCAGGATCGTGTTCTTGACCGGCGACACCGGCTTGCAGCAGGTGTCCGACCAGGGCGGCACGCCGAGCGTGCTGCTCGATCCAGAGCCGGACGAGCTGGATTTCCACGTGCTGAGCGTGTTGCCCGAAGATCGCGGTTTCCTCTTCGTCGCACACTCCGAGAATCGCATGGATACGGTGGTGCTGTTCGCAGGTGGCCAGCGCTCGAACGTCGTCACGCATCCCGGCGACTACATCGGCACGGCGGACTACACCGAGGGCCATGTCATCTACAACCGACGGCAGCCGAACCCGGGCCTCTGGGCGGTGCCGTTCAGCCTCGAGACGCTGCAGCCGACGGGAGACCCGTTCGTGCTCGTTCCCGAAGGCCGGGAGTTTCACGCATCCCACGCTGGACACATCGTGTATCGCATCCCAACGGACGAGCAGCGCCGAGAGCTCGTCGTCTTGAACGGCTCCGGCCGCGTCACGCACACGGTCATCCAGGCGCAGACGGGGTTGTACCCGAACTTCTCGGTCTCGCCGGATGGCAAGCAGGTGGCCGTGACGCTGCTCGGCGAGGACGAAGACATCTGGCTTTTCGACGTCGAAAGCGGCGTGCGCCAGCGTTTCGTCTTCGGGAAGGAACGGCAGCGCGACCCCGCGTGGTCGCCGAAGGGTGACGAGATCGTCTACATCGAGGGCATTCTGGGAGAAGCCCGTGTGTTCGCCCGCAACGTGTCCGGGACGACGACGCGCGAGCTGCCGGCGCCGGCGACGGATTACGTTGCGTTCTCCAGAGACGGCCGCTACCTCGTCATGGAGGCGAACGACGCCGCACTGGACCGGCACGTCGCGTACATGGCGGTGGACGACCGCGAGCCCACGGTCTTCGCCGATACCCCGCTGTACGAGGGCATGCCGGCCTTGGCTCCCGGGAATCGGTACATCGCTTACCAGACCAACCAGTCGGGACAGAACGAGATCTTCGTGCGCAGCTTCCCGGACGGGGAGAGCGTGTGGCAGGTGTCCGAGGACGGCGGCGCGCATCCCTACTGGAGCGCCGACGGAACGCGGCTGTACTTCAGGAAAGGGGCGCGGCTCATGGAGGTCGCCGTCGAGCTCGACCCGGTTCTCCGCCTCGGACCCCCGCGCGTGCGCTTCGAGGACGACGCCCTCGTTCAAGTCGTGCCCACCGGCAAGCCGGACGAGTTCATGGCCGTGCGTCGCGTGCGCGGCGACGAGCGCCCTCCGAGCCTGACCGTGTGGCTGAACTGGACGGCAGGCCTGGCGTCTCGCTGAGATCGACGCGTCGCGGGCTCAACGCTGCACGGGGCCGTTCGCATCGCAGACGGGCATGAAGGCGATGGGGGACTCGCTCCGGTATCGAGCCGCCTGCTCGGTGGCGTCCTCGACGGCTTCGAAGGCCGCAAGCAGCGCCGCACGCCACTCCGCGACGAGAGCATCGAAGCCTTTGCCGAGAAACTTCTCGTAGTCGGCGAGAGCGCCCGCCGCGTTCTCTCGCGCCATCCCGAGCACGGCTTCGTTCCCGTACGTGCGGCCCAGATG
>JBFJHN010000537.1:0-3166 GCA_041613275.1 Candidatus Krumholzibacteriia bacterium
CGAGCGCGGCATCCTCTACGCGCCCGACTACGTGATCAACGCGGGTGGCATCATCAACGGCGCAGGCGAGATCCTGGGCCACTACGATCGGGAAGCCTCGTTGGCTCAGATCGATCGCATCGGCCATACCCTCGCCGACATCTTCGAACGCGCCGACGCCACGCACGAATCCACGAATCGCATTGCCGACGGCATGGCCGAGGAGCGCTTGGCTGCCGCTCGCGCCTCCCGCTGAGCCGAGCGCTTCCCAAAGGCCCGCGCAACGGAATCTTGATCCTCGACGCGGTCACAACGAGAACCACTTGTTCACCTTGAACAAGAAGACGTTGTGCGGGTGCACGTCGAACAACCCGTTGAGGTCGTTGCTGAACGCAAAGCGGCTGCGGCGCAGCTCGAACGAACTGCGCGCCTGCTGCCAGACGAAGAACATCGTCGATCCCGGCTGGAACTCCCAGCGCACCACGAAGTTCGAGTTGAAATCGCGGAAGCTGAAGCTGGGATCGTCGAACGTGTAGTCCGTCGCGTTATCGCCGTCCTCGTCCACCGACAGGACTCCGGCGCTCGACGAAATCTGGTCGCCCGAGAAAGTCCGGAAGCGGTCGCGGTACTGCGCAGCACGTGGATCCGTGATGCGCTTGAACTCGCCATAGTTGCCCACCGACATGAACGGTTGACCGTAGAACTGTACGGTGAGGTTGGGCGTCACCGTGTAGTCCAGCCGTAGCGTGAACCCCATCGTCTCCTGATCGAGCTGACCAAACAGGTAGCGCGGCGCGCCCTGGAAGCTCGTCTCGCTCACATACTGCAGTTCCTGGTCGGACTTGTCGTACCAAGGGTTGATTGCAAGCCGCAGCGCGTCCGTGGGGCGGATCGTCGAGCTGGCCCATATTCCCCAGACGTCGTAGGCGTTGTCATCGCCGAAAACACCCCAACCGCCGAGATTGAGCGTCACGTCGCGTCGCTGGTCCGAATTGACCCAGAAGTTGGGGTTCCAATCGCCCGGGATCTTGGACGATGGCCCGCCGCGGAGCAACGTGTTCGAGATGCCCTCGAAGCTGCGCGTGACGCCGGCGCCCGAATGCCAGTTGTTCGCCCAATTCATGTTGAAGTTGAAGTTCACGGATTGCGTCAACGGGTGACCACCGTAGTCCCAGTTCAGCCACTGGTTGGCGTTGATGCCGACGCGCCGGAACACGGAAAACGGGTTGGGACTGGCCCACCCGACCCATGAGAACTGATTGATCTGGTCGGCTCGGCGCATGAAGCCGATGTCGTTGATCTCGAAGCCCGGCGAACGGTAGCTGACGCCGCTCTCAAAACGCAGTCCCGAGCCGGTGAGCCGCCCGAAGCGCGCCGAGCCGCCGTGGCCCGTGAGCGAGGTGCGCGTCGGGTCGAGCTCGGTGTAGTCGTTGTCCGGGCGCTGGTAGTAGCGACGCGAAGACGTCTGTGTGCTCTCGATGGCTTCGGCTTCACCCTGGACGCGGCTGAATACCGAGTTCACCGCCAACGACCAGGCCTTGTCGTTCCACTGGTGCACGAAGTCGACACCGCCCGCGTAGGCGGCGGTGTGCATGAAGTCGAGGCTCGGCGTGTCGATGTCACGGTTCACCGAGGTGAACATGCCGCCGACGCGCGTGTTGCCGCCGTCGTAGTCCTTCTGTAGCCGGCCCACGAAGAAGTTGGTCAACGGTTCGACGGTTTCCTTGCGCTCCGCGCTCGGGAACGCGACCGTTGCTTTCTCCTTCGCCGTGACGCTCTCGAGCACACCCACGGAGAGGCCACTCTGCGTCTTACCGCTCATCTTGAGCGCCGTGATGATCGACGTGTTGTCGGGCACGTCGGCGAACTCGTTGTCCCCGAGGTCCGGATATCCGTGCGGGCGCCGACCGATGCGCCGCGAGTAGAACAAGTTGTCGCGCGTAAAGCCGCCGCCCGCGATCGAGGGAGAGATCTGGAAATCGAAGATGTTGTTGCCCTCGATGAAGACCGGCCGACGCTCGGAGAAGAACGACTCGAACGCAGTCAGATTGATCTCGGACGGGTCGGCCTCGACCTGGCCGAAGTCCGGGTTCACGGTGAAGTCCAAGGTGAGGTCGTTGGTGATCCCGAACTTGCCGTCCAAGCCGAAGTCGGCCGCGCCGGTCGATCCATCCAGGAACGGATCGCCGGGCACCGATTCGAAGCTCTCGCCTCGGGCCGAGGCGTACGGCAGCAGCTCGAGCTGCTGTCCCGGACGGACGTTGCGGATCCCGCGCAGCTCTCCAAAGCGGCTCACCCAGCCGGTGTCCTCGCGTCGCTTGGGTTGCCAGATCGAGCGTTCCTCCTCGCGGAACAGCCGGCGCGTCACCTGCAGACCCCACGTCTGCTCGTCGGCGTTGGAGAAGCGCAGCTGACTGAGCGGGATGCGAACCTCGGCCGTCCAGCCTTCGGCGTCGATGTGCGTCGCCACCTCCCACACGGGGTCCCAGTTCGAGTCCCAGTCGTTGCCGTCGTTGGAGATGAACTCGTCGCCGCGCGTGCCGGACACGCTCGAGGTGAACGAAAACGCGGTGCGCTTGTCGTTGTAGCTGTCGATGTTGACCTCGACCCAATCGCCGGGAAAGCGATCGCGGCGCTCGAGGCGCTTGACGATCTTCTCGGGCTCGCTGTCGTGACAGCGGAAGCCGAAGTAGAGATTTTCCTCGTCGTAGAGAACCTTGAAGGAGGTTTGCTCGCTCGGAGGGACGCCGGCCTCCGGCTGCCACTGCACGAAGTCGGAGGTCCACTCCACCTGCGCCCAGCAGGCGTCGTCCAGGACACCGTCCATGTTCGGGGGGTTCGGTCCACTGTGTCGCGTGGTGTACGAGCGGCGCTCGTACGCCACGTCCGTCTGCGCGACGGCGCTGGCCGCCACGCCCACGAGGACGAGCGAACCCAGGATCCGCGTTGCTCGCATGGGGACCCCTGGGAAGGCCCTGTCGTAGGGCGATTCACTCGAAACACAGCCAGCGTCCGGTGAACGTACCTTATACGCCGTCCTCGCGCTGTGGGTTGCACGTGCGTTCCAGCCCCGCCCGTCCTCGGCTCGCCACCGCGCCGCCGTATGTTGTTCCGCCTGAACCATTTGCGTTGTGGTGCGCAAAGTGGGCCCGGAACGGATCCTGGGCCCAGGCACCGCTCCCGCGCG
>JBFJHN010000538.1:0-3158 GCA_041613275.1 Candidatus Krumholzibacteriia bacterium
GGTACTCGTTGACGTCCTTCGAAACTCCGGCGCGAAAGCGCACGACCGCGCGGTTGCGCGAGTCGAACAGTGTGCTTCCTGGAACGACGTTCTCGTTGTTCTCGTAGCGCAGGCGGAAGTCCCCGCTCACCTCGAGGCCGCTGCTGTCGGCGCGCGCGGACGCTGCGCCGGCAAACGTCAAGAGTGCGAATGCGAACGAGACGGTGGCGCCCCGCACGACATGGTCGTGGAGACGCGGCGGGCACAGGCATGCCTCACGACGAGATCGAGCGATCGCGCGCATTGGAGTAGACCTTCCGCGAGAAACGAGTCCTGGGGTGTGAAAAGCGTACTGGAACGCGGGGGTTGGAGGAAAGCTTCACATCGACCGGGCGGACGACAATCGTCACGCGGCTGCGCGGACTCGCGCAATTTGCTTCTGTGTCGCCTGCCACCACGGCCAAAGAAACAGCAATCCGAGAAGCACGCCGGCGACGGCCCCGACCACGACGTCGACCGGCCGATGCACTCCCAACGCGACGCGGCTCACCGCAACGGCGATCGCCCAGAAGACGAACGTGAAAGCGAGCGCGCGCCGGCGCCGTGTCGGCGCAGCAAAAGCTCCACCCCAGAGGAGCGTGGCGGCCAGGAAGGCGTTGAGCGCGTGCGCCGATGGAAACGTCGAGCCCGACTCGTGGATCCAGTGGTTCAGAACGCGTGGGTGCAAGCGTAGACGATCCGCGTGTGCGGCGAAATTTTCGGCCTGGGTATGTGTACGCAGATGCGCACGCCGCGCGGGCTTGTCCAGGGAATAGAAAGCGTCGAGGTCGGTGATCCAGCCGACCTCGACGAGGCGCTCGTGCGACGGGCGCGGTGCGCGAACGCGCGGCTTGACGACCGACTCGACGAGTACCGCCGTCGCCGGCAGGCCTGCGAGCATGACGACGAGCATGACGATTGTCTCGCGCCGCCGCACCGGCGCCGTGCGTTTCGGGTCGGTCGCCCAGAGCGCGAGCGCGACGACGAGCAGCAACGGCACGCACCACGCGCTTCCCGACTCGGTGATGCCGTAGGTCACCAGCCCAGCCAAGCCGTCGCGCGCAAGCCCGTCATTCGCGCCAGCCCACCACGCGAGCCCCGCGGTGATGCCGCACGCAACGACGAGAGAGAGTACGGCGCGTGCGCCACGTCGCTTCAGCACGGAAGAATCTCCTGTTCGTCGTCGTTCCATACGCGAGCGCAGAATGCAAAACAGACGCGTAGTGTCTACGACGTTACACATTGTAATCACATCGTGTCATTGGGTGAGAGTCCCCAAAGAAGTTGTTTGTGTTTGGTGAGAGCACGTCGTGTGCGCAGAAAATGTTTGCGCAGTGCTCATTCGTGTGTGCTAGGGTTGATGCGATTCATCAAGTGAGTCGGGCGAGCTACGCAATAACAAAAGACTTCGCGTGTCTCGTGCTCGGCAACAATCCCCGTGGCACCCGCCGCTAGAGCGGGTCTGCGGGGCCTGATCGTCGTACGTCCTGGAGGCGCTGTCCTCATGACCATTCCTCTTCCCCGCTCTACCGCAGCACTCGAACGAATCGCTGTTGTCGACACGCACGATGGAGACCCAACGGCTCCGTCGCACGGTCCGCACTCCGGCAGCACAACGAAGATGGCCGAAGCGGCAGAGCTGTCGCGTGGCGGGCAAGGGGATTCCAGGATCGCGCAGGGAGGTCTCCCACAATGATGCGTTGGATCGTAGACACGAGTCTACATTACCGGCTTCTCGTGGTTGCCATCGCCGTCGTGGTGATGGTCCTTGGTTTCACGCAGCTTCGCGATGCCCCCGTGGACGTCCTTCCCGAGTTCGACGCTCCGTACGTCGAGGTGCAGACGGAAGCGCTCGGGTTGTCCGCGGCGGAGGTCGAGCAGCTGATCACCGTGCCGCTGGAAGCGGACCTCCTGAACGGCGTCGCGTGGCTGAAGACGATTCGGTCGGAGTCCCTGCCCGGGCTCTCGTCGATCGTGCTCGTCTTCGAGCCGGGCACCGATATCATGCGCGCGCGGCAGGTGGTGCAGGAACGGCTCACGCAGGCGCACGGGTTGCCGAACGTCTCCAAGGCGCCAGCCATGCTGCAGCCGGTCTCGTCGACGAGCCGCATTTTGAACGTGGGGCTCTCCTCGGACGAGATGTCGCTCATCGACATGTCGGTGCTGGCGCGCTGGACGATGAAGCCACGTCTCATGGGTGTGCCGGGCGTGGCGCACGTGTCGATCTGGGGACAGCGCAAGCGCCAGCTCCAGGTGCAGGTGGATCCCGAAGAGCTGCGTGACAAGGGTGTGACGCTGCACGAGGTGGTGCAGACCGCCGGCGACGCGCTGTGGGTGTCGCCGCTCAGCTTCCTCAACGCGTCGTATCCGGGGACGGGCGGTTTTATCGAGACGCCCAACCAACGTTTGAGCATTCGACACGTGCTGCCAATCAAGAATCCTGAGGACCTCGCACAGGTTGCGGTTGCCGGTCACCGGGATCTCGTGCTGGGCGACATCGCGAACGTCGTCGAGAACCATCCGCCTCTCATCGGCGACGCGCTCGTCGGCGAGCGCACGGGCTTGCTGTTGGTCATCGAGAAGTTCCCGTGGGCAAACACGCTCGAGGTCACCGAAGGTGTCGAGAAGGCGCTTGCCGCTTTGGCGCCGGGCTTGGGTGACATGCAGATCGATACCGAGATCTTCCGTCCGGCCACCTACATCGAGGCCGCGACGAACAACGTGCGCCGCGCCTGGTTGATCGGCCTGGCGCTGGCCGCGGTCGCGCTGACGCTCCTAGTCATGGAGTGGCGCACGGCGCTGATCAGCATCGTCACGATCCCGTTGTCGATCACGGCGGCAGCGCTGGTTCTGTACTTCCGCGAAGGCTCGTTCGACGCCATGGTCCTGGCCGGGTTGGTGGTCGCGCTGGGGGTCATCGTCGACGATGCCGTTGTCGATGCGCAGAACATTGCCAAACGCATTCGCGAACACCGAGCGTCCGGCGGACAGAACTCCTTGGGACGCGTCATCCTCGATGCCTCGATGGAGATGCGCAGCATCTTGGGGTTCGCCACCGTGATCCTGTTGTTGATCGCCGTGCCCGCCTTCGCGCTGGCAGGCGTCACGGGCGCCGTGGTCCAGCCGGTGGCTCTGTCGTA
>JBFJHN010000539.1:0-3156 GCA_041613275.1 Candidatus Krumholzibacteriia bacterium
GATCGCCGCTCCAGAGAAACTCGGAGGAACCATCGGGAGCGCTGAGGACGCCTCCGGCTTCACGCACCATCAAAGCCCCCGCTGCGAGGTCCCACGGACCGAGTCGGTACTCCCAAAATGCGTCGAAACGCGCCGCCGCCACCCACGCGAGATCGAGCGCCGCGGCTCCGCAGCGTCGCAGGCCGCGACAACGCGTGGCCATGTGCGACCACTCGGGCAGGTTGTTGTGCGGGTTCGTGCGAATGTCGTACGGAAAGCCGGTCGCCAGCAGGGCGCGATCGAGGTCGACGCAGCCGGACACCGCGAGCCGTCGTTCGCCGAGATACGCCCCTCGGCCCGCTTCGGCCCAGAAGAGCTCGCGCAGGTAGGGCGCGTGCACGGCGCCCGCGGACAGCACGCCGTCGACCACCGCCGCCACCGAAACGGCGAACAGCGGCAGCCCGTGCACGAAGTTGGTCGTGCCGTCGAGCGGATCCACGAGCCACACGCGGCCGGGCTGCGCGCGACGTGACGCGGCGCCCTCTTCGGCGACGATGTGCTCTCCGGGAAACGCGCGGCGGAGGCCGTCGACGAGGATCTCCTGGGATTCGAGATCCAAGCGCGTCACCAGATCGATGCTGCTGCCCTTGGACTCTACATCGGTGCTGGAGAGGCGTTCGAAGGACTGCAGCAGATGCGCCCCGGCGCGACGCACGACGTCTTCGACCGGCTGGCGCACGTCGGCGTGCGCGGCGCTCAAAGGGTGACCGCCGCTTCCAGCCGTCCCTCGACGCGAATCGACCCGGGTGCGCCACGTGCCGCTTCGACGCGTCCGATGACGGCATGGGCCGGCGTGCCGCGCTTCGCGAGCGCGTCGACGTAGGCGTGCGCGTCCGCCTCCGGCAAGGCGACGAGCAATCCCCCGGACGTCTGCGCGTCGGCGAGCATCAGGCGCTCCGCATCGCTCAACGTGCCCCAGTCGATGCTCTCCTGCACGGAGCGCAGATTCGCCTGGCTGCCTCCCGGCACGCAGCCCTGCTCGGCCAGCGCGCGGATGTCGCCAACGAACGGGATGCGCGCGCCGTCCAAGGTGGCGTCGACGCCGCTCGCGCGCAGCATCGTCGCCAAGTGTCCCAACAGTCCGAATCCGGTGACATCCGTGCACGCGTGCGTGTCGAACGGCTCGAGCGCTTCCGCGGCGGCACGGTTGAGCGTCGCCATCAAGCGCACGATCTCGGGCTCGCGCTCGCGTGGCAGGAGATCGCGCTTCAGCGCCGTGGTGAAGATGCCCGTCCCCAGCGGCTTGGTGAGCACGAGGAGGTCGCCCGGCTCGGCGCCGACGTTGCGCAGGATGCGATCGCGCCGCACGCGACCGGTGGCGACGAGACCGTACTTCGGCTCGGCGTCGTCGATGGAATGGCCCCCCAGGATATAGATGCCCGCCTCGCGCACCTTGTCGTTGCCGCCGCGCAGGATGTCCTCGAGGATCTTGAACGGCAGCTTCTTGGCCGGGAACCCGACGATGTTGAGCGCCAGCATCGGCTCGGCCCCCATGGCGTAGAGGTCGGACAACGCGTTGGCGGCGGCGATCTGGCCGAAGCCATAGGCGTCGTCGACCAGCGGTGTGAAGAAGTCCAGCGTTTGCACGAGCGCGGTGTCGTCGTCCAGGGCGTACACGGCCGCGTCGTCGGACGTGAGCGTTCCGACGAGAACTCGTGGATCATCGACCTCCGGAAGCGTGCGCAGGACCTGCGCCAGATCTTCCGGGTGCAGCTTGCACGCTCAGCCCGCGCCGTGGCTGAGCGACGTCAAACGAACGTCGTCCATCGTTCCCTTCTCTCGTGCCGTCTCGCGCACGTCGCGCCGCACCATGCTAGCCGAGCCTCCCCCGAGTCGCAACGGCATCGATTGACGCTTGCTCGGCGCTGCGTCTATTCTCGCCCCCATGCGACTCTCCGACCGAAAGATCGAATCCCTCGCCGACAAGATTGCGGCGTGGATGGAACGTCACGCCGACATCGAGATCCTCGTCGACGGCGGCCAGCTGCGCGATGCCATCGTCGGCGAGTTCATGGAAGAGAAGGACCTGGAGCGCCAGCTCGAAGAAGACGTGGACAAGATCCTGGAGCAGAACGAGCCACTCATGCGCACGCAGGGTGTCGACCCGTGGGTGATGCGCAAGAAGGTGCGCCAGCAGCTGGCACGCGAGCGCGGGATCGTTCTGTGAACCACCCGTCCTGAAAGGACGTTTCGGTGCGCCTGTCCGACGAGAAGATCGACCTGCTCGCGCGTCGCATCGTCGACCGTCTCTGGGACGACGATCTCATCGACTTCAAGATGCGGGAGCGCGATTTGTACATCAAGGTGGCGCAGGTGGTGCGCGCGGACCTCACCATCGAGGACGAGATCTCCAACGAGGCCATCGAGCGCATCGAGAGCTACAAGCGTGACATCCCCTACGGCACCGAAGAGTGGCGCCTGCTCTACGACCGCTTCTTCAACGAAATCGCCGAGCGGCGCGGCTACACCGTCTAGTCGACGCCGCGCTCGCTGTCGATTCCCGGAACCAGAGTCTCGAACGACGGCACCAGAAGCCTCGGGGACGCGCCTGCGCCGTCGACGTACCAGATCTCCGAGAAGATCCCGCTCGCGCCGCGCGTGTGGCGCACGAACGCCCCACGCCCCGCGGACGCCGGCGTCCAGCCGAACCCCATGTCCAGCGCCAGCTGTGTGACGTCGCTTTCGACCTCGCGCGCCTGCGGGTAGCCCTGGCGGCGCAGCTCGTCGGCGCGGGCGCGCGCGTGCTCGCGCGCAGCGCTCGCCCCCACCTGGATCTCGAAGCTCGCTTGCGCGTCGTGCAGACCAGCGTCGAGCCCGGCGGCACGCAGGTTCTGGAGGTGCGGTTGCGCCGCGACCGGGTCGGCGACGCTCGAGGCCACGACGCGGAACATGGGTGCGCGCACCGCCGGGGGTGGCACCGCCACGAGGACGTCGGCGTCCGGCTGCACCGTGCGCACGGCGAGCAGCTGCCCCGCGGCGTCGACCCACAGCGCGGCGCTGCGATCGCGCCAGAACGCCCACGCGTCGTGGTGCGCACGCACGTCGACGACGCGCGGCAGCAGCGTCTCGTACACGCGCGTGCCGTTGCGCCAATCTGCGACCCACACCGACAGCACC
>JBFJHN010000540.1:0-3149 GCA_041613275.1 Candidatus Krumholzibacteriia bacterium
GCGCCTGTCGGGTTCACGGGATTGTTGAACAGGAGCACGCGCGTCTTGGGCCCGAGCACGGCGCGCAGATCGTCGGCCTGGGCCTTGAAGTCGCGCTCTGCCGGCGGGCGCACCACACGCGCGACACCGCCCAGGAGACGGACATACGCCGCGTAGCTCGTCCAGTACGGAGCGATGAGCACCACCTCGTCGCCCGGGTCGACGAGGCTCGCCAGCGCGTTCCAGATGACCTGCTTGGCCCCGGCGGAGACCATCGTCTCGGTCGCGGACCAGGTCGTGCCGTGACGCCTGCCATAGTGGGCCGCCACGGCCTCGCGTAGATCCATCGTGCCTGCGGTCGGTGTGTATCGCGTGTGCCCGTCGTCGATGGCCCGGTGAGCCGCCTCGCGCACGGCGGGCGCCGCGGCGTAGTCGGGTTCGCCGACGGTGAAGTTCCACACCTGAATGCCGCGCGCCCGCGCCTCCGCCACGCGCGTCGATTGGCGCAGCGTCGCCGACTCGTCGACCGCGGTCCCCATGCGTGACAAACGCAGCCCGGCCGTTTCGGTCATGGTTTCCTCCGTACGCGGCGACGCTTCGCCGCAGGGTTCATCGCTTGGGAGCGGAACGTGACTGCTCGAGATACTGCCAGACGTTCGTCGGCACGAAATCGCGCACGTCGCCTCCCAGTCCGTAGATCTCGCGCACCAACGAGCTGGAGATGCAGGTGTTGCGATCGCTCGGCATGAAGAACACGGTTTCGAACTGGGCGTGCATGCGTCGGTTGGCCTGAGCCTGCTGGAACTCGTATTCGAAGTCGGTCATCGAGCGCAAACCTTTGATGACCACGTCGATGCCCAGGGCATCGTACTCGGAGGCCAGCAGACCGGTGAACGAACGTACCTCGACGCCGTCCAGATGTGCGCAGGCGCCGCGCACGAGGTCGCAGCGCGCGTCGAGCGTGAGCATTGGCACCTTCTTCGCCGAGTCGGCCACGCCGACGATGACTCGATCGAACAGGGTACTGGCGCGCGCCACGATATCGAGGTGGCCGTTCGTGATCGGATCGAACGTCCCGGGATACAGCGCAACGCGGGGCGTGGGCTTCGTCAAGCGCGGTCCTCCTCGCGCAGCAGGAAATCGACATGCGTGTCGCCGAAGCGCTTCGTACGCCAGGCGCGCAGGAACTCGGGCACGGCGCCCCAGTCGGTCGTCCGCCGGCGCTGCAGGACGAAGCAGCCCTGCGCGGCCAACAGCTCCGGAGTCATGGCCTCGACGAGCGCCGCCTCGAAACCCTGGTCGTAGGGTGGATCGGCCAGAATCACGTCGAACGGCTCCTGGGACGCGCGCGCGACGAACACCAGCGCGTCCTCACGAACGACCTCGACCTCGTCGTGCACGGCCAGCGTCTCGAGGTTGTGGCGGATCAGTCGCAGCGCACGCGGCGAACGCTCCACCAGAACGACGCGCCGCGCCCCGCGCGAGAGCGCCTCCAAGCCGAGGTTTCCGCTGCCGGCGAACAGGTCGAGCACGCGAGCCCCCGGAAACCAGCCCTGCAGCACATTATAAATGGACTCCTTCATACGGTCGGCGGTCGGCCGCAGCCAGTTGCCGTCGGGGCCCTGCAGCGTACGTCCCCGGAAGCGTCCCGCCACGATGCGCACCGTTCCCCTCCGGCTCAGGCGGACGATGCCCGGACCAGCTGCACCAGCCGCTCGAGGCACGACTCGACCGTGGCCGGGTGCGTGTCGACCACGTGCTGCGCCACCCGCGCGTAGAGCGCCTCGCGGCGCGCGTAGCGTTTCACCCCCGCGCTCGCAGCGTCCAGCAGCGGGCGCTCGACGGCCGACGCACCCAGACGCTCGACGCAAACGCTGGGATCGGCGCGCAGCCACACCACGGTTCCCAGCTGCGCGAGCAGCGCGTGCGCGTCCGGAGTCTCGACGATGCCGCCGCCCGTCGCGGTGACGCAGCGACGTGGCTGCGATGCGACGTGTGCCCGCAGCGTCTCGAGCTCCAGAGCGCGAAAGCCCGCCTCGCCGTTGCGCGCAAAGATGTCGCGAATCGAAAGCCGCTGCGACTCGGAGACGCGTGCGTCGAGATCGACGAACGACCAACCCAAACGTTCGGACAGGCGTTGGCCGAGCGTGGTCTTGCCGCTGCCCATGAAACCGATCAGGACGACGGACTCCAGCGCGCGACCTCCCGGGTGTAGCGCTCCCATGCGCCGCGCACGTCGTCCAAACTGTCCCCGCCGAACTTCTCGAGCCACACGTCGGCGACGACGAACGCCACCATGGCCTCGGCAACGACGCCGCACGCGGGAACGGCGCATACATCGCTGCGCTCGACCGCGGCGCGTGCGCTCTCGCCGCTGCGGATGTCGATGGTCTCGAGCGGCTTCATCAAGGTCGACAGCGGTTTCATGGCCGCGCGCACGACGAGCGGCTCCCCGTTGGTGATGCCGCCCTCCAGGCCCCCGGCGCCGTTCGTCTCCCGCCACACGCGCCCTTGCGCATCGCGCTGCACGGCGTCGTGCACCGCGGAGCCGCGGCGTGTGGCGTTGGCGAACGCATCGCCGATCTCCACCCCCTTCACCGCCGGAATGCTCAGCACCGCTTGCGCGAGGCGCCCATCCAGCTTGCGGTCCCAGTGCACGTGCGTGCCGAGCCCGGCGGGCAAACCGAGAACCAGGACCTCGACCACACCCCCCAGCGTGTCGCCATCGCGCCGCGCTGCCTCGATGGCCTCGACCATGGGCGCGTAGCGCTCGTGCTGCACCACGGCGAGATCGTTGGCGGCGGCGCGGCCGGTGATTTCGTCGTAGGGCACGTCGCGCGGCAGCTCGACATCCACGCGTACGTCGCCAATGGAGCGCGTGTGTCCGACCACGCGCACGTCGAACGTCGCCAGCAAAGCGCGCGCGAGCGCGCCCACGGCAACGCGCGCGGCGGTCTCACGCGCGCTGGCGCGCTCGAGCACGTTGCGCAGGTCGGCGAAGCGGTGCTTGGCGCCGCCGGCGAGATCGGCGTGGCCGGGACGCGGCGTGTGCACCGGACGCTTGGGCGGCTCCGGCGGCTCACCGAACGGCGCCATGATGTCCGACCAGTTCTTGAAGTCGATGTTCGGAATGTGCAGCGCGATCGGGCTCCCCAGCGTCACGCCGTGCC
>JBFJHN010000541.1:0-3147 GCA_041613275.1 Candidatus Krumholzibacteriia bacterium
AGCTGAACGGCGAGCTGCAGGTACTCGACGTGCGCAGCGGTCGTTCGCGCAAGCTGTCGATCTGGGTTCCGGACGACGGCGTGGCGCGCCGGCCGAGCCGTATCGACGTGGCGGAAAACATCGAGGACTGGTCGCTGAGCCCCAAGGGGGAACGCGCTTTGTTCGTGGCGCGCGGCGATATCTTCACTGCGCCCATCGAGTCAGGTCCGACACGCAACCTCACGCGCTCGCCGCGAGCGCACGACAAGTGGGCGCGCTGGTCTCCGGACGGCCGCAAGATCGCCTTCGTTTCCGATCGCAACGGAGAAGAGGAGATCTACCTGGTCAACCAGGATGGCTCGGGTGAGCTCGAACAGCTCACCGAGGGCGGCAGCGTCATGCGCTATGCGCCGGAGTGGGCGCCGGACGGCAAGCGACTGGCCTTCAGCGACAAGGACGGCAAGCTCTACGTGCTGGAGATCGCAACCAAGAGGCTCACCGAGATCGCGGACGAGGAGCGCGGAGGCCTGCGCGACTACGCCTGGGCACCGAACGGCGGTCACCTGGCGTTCAGCATGAGCGACCGCAACTTCTTCAACTCGATCTACATCTGGAGCGTCGGCGATGGCGAGCTGCGGCGTGTGACGGATGGCATGTTCGATGAGTCCAACCCGGCTTGGGATCCCGAGGGCAAGTACCTGTACTACGTCTCCAAACGCGAGTTCGCGCCTCAGATCTGCTCGTACGAATGGAACTACGCTGTCGACCGTGAGGACGCCATCTTCGCGCTGGCGCTGCGCAAAGACGTCGCGCATCCGTTCCCGCCCAAGAGCGACGAGGTCACGGTCGAAGGGGAAAAGGCCCAAGAGGGCGCCGACGAGTCGGACGGTGACAAGAAAAAGAAGAAAGAGACGAGCAAGAAGTACATCCAGATCGACTTCGACGGTCTCGCTCAGCGCGTCGCGCGCGTGCCGGTGGATGCCGACAACTTCACGGGGCTCGCCGCCGCAGAGGGCAAGATCCTCTTCGTGCGACGCGGTTCCAACTACTACGGGCGCGAGAGCGGCACGAAGCCGGCACTCCATGTCTTCGATCTCGAGAAACGCGAGGACAAGGTGGTGGCCGACGAGATCCAAGGCTACGCGCTGGCCCATGACGGGAAGAAGGTCCTCGTGCGCAGCGGCAAGACCTACAAGCTGCTCGAAACCAAGCCCGGAGACGAGGGCAAGAAGGTCTCGACGGACGGACTCGAGGTCGATCGCGTGCCCGCCGACGAGTGGGCGCAGATCTTCGACGAGGTGTGGCGTCGCTTCCGCGATTTCTTCTACGTGCCCAACATGCACGGCTACGACTGGACGGCGCTGCGCCAGCAGTACCGTCCTCTGCTCGAGCACGTCGCGCACCGTTCGGACTTGAACTACGTGATCGGCGAGATGATCGCGGAGCTGAGCGTATCGCACGCCTACATCTCGGGCGGCGACTACGACATCCCGGATCGACCCAAGGCCGGCTTGCCGGGCGCGCGGCTCGAGCTCGACGCCGAGGCGGGGCGCTACCGGATCGCCGAGATCCTCCCGGGTCAGAACGAGGAGAGCCGCTACCGTTCACCGTTGACGGAGATCGGTGTCCAGATCTCACCCGGAGACTACGTGCTGGCCATCGACGGCGAGGAGCTGCGCGCCGACGAAAGCCCGTACCGACTCCTGCTGCACAAGGCCGATCGCCCGGTCGTGCTCACCGTGAACGATCGTCCGAGCATGCGCGGGGCGCGGCAGGTGAAATACGATCCCGTCGATTCCGAGCGCAACCTGCGCTATCTCGCTTGGGTGGCGCGCAAGCGCGACATGGTCGACGAAATGACCGATGGACGCGTGGGATACCTCCACATCCCCGACATGGGATCGAACGGCATCCGCGAGTTCATCAAGTGGTACTACGGACAGATCCGCAAGGAAGGTCTGATCCTCGACGTGCGCAACAACGGCGGGGGCAATGTTTCCCAGATGCTGATCGAGCGTCTGCGACGCGAGCTGCTGGGGACGCGTTTCTCGCGTACCGCGGAGACCCCCGGGACCTACCCGGCGGTCGTGTTCCACGGGCATATGGCGTGTGTTCTGGACGAGGACTCCGCTTCGGACGGAGACATCTTCCCGCACATGTTCCGCAAGGCAGGTCTAGGGCCGTTGATCGGCAAGCGTTCCTGGGGTGGCGTGATCGGCATCACGGGCCGTGGTCCGCTCGTGGACGGCGGCAGCGTCTACGTCCCGGAGTTCGGAACGAACGCCATCGATGGAAGCTGGGTCATCGAAGGTCACGGAGTCGACCCGGACATCGAGGTGACGAACGATCCGAAGTCGATTCTGGAGGGACGTGATTTGCAGCTGGAGCGCGCAGTCGCGGAAGTGCTCGCCGCAATGGAGCGCGACCCACGCCGCCTGCCGGAGCGGCCGCAACCCCCAATCCGAGCCCCGCACGCGGTCACCGAGCGCTGACCTTCGGTGCGGCCTCGTGATTTTGGACACGGCACCCCCGGCGGAAACGTCGGGGGTGCGCGATCTCGAGGAGGATCCAGTCCGGTGGTCACGAGAGACGCGTCGAAGAAGGGTCAGGCGGGGGGCATCCAGTGCGGGTCCTGGGCTCTCGCTTTGGGCTACTGACGGCGACCTCTTCCTTCGTTGGCATGCTCACCCGCTTCCGTAAACGTTTTCTCTAGAGTTCCTCGATGGCGAGACGGCCGCAGTAGAATACGGTTCCGGTGCTGTGCGGTTCCACGGCCCCGCGCGCTTCGCGCCGTTGCGCGATCGTTCCGTCGGTTTCGACGATGAGCACGAAACGATCGTCCTCGAGTGCCGCTTCGAGTTCATCCAGGAATGCCGCATCGCCTTCGGAGCCGGCGCGCTGGACGGCGCGGGCGAACTTCGCGAAACGCCCATGACGCATGCCGTCGGCGTCCAGCCAACGCAGCCCCGTCTCACCGTGCAGGACGACGATGCTCTCCTGGCTGAATCCTGCGCGTGCCAGTCCTGCAAGAGCCTCGTCGACCTCGGCACGCGTTTGGAGCGTGCAAGCGACGCTACGCGTGGGCAAGTAGTGGAAGCCTTGAGTATGTAGCTTGAGCTTCATCGCGAGATCCACCTCCGCTTCGAACGCCGGCGACGGGATCGTGTC
>JBFJHN010000542.1:0-3146 GCA_041613275.1 Candidatus Krumholzibacteriia bacterium
GGCGGCGCGAGCGGTGTTGGATCGAGAAACTTCGAACCTGTGGCCAGCCATCGACCTGTTCGCCCGCGGTGAAGCCCGCGACGGCTCGAACGCGTTCGTGGAATCGGACGACTTCGAACTCGGCCTCGCTGCGGAGTACGAAGTGGACCTGTGGGGTCGCATCCGCTCGAGCGTTCACGCCGAAGAATTTCGAGCGCGGGCGACACGCGCCGACTATCAGGCGGCCGCACTCTCGTTGTCGGCTGAAATCGTGAGTACCTGGTACGAACTGATCGAGGCCCGTGGGCAGGTGGCGCTGATTCAGGAGCAGATCCAAACCAATGAAACCGTGCTGGATCTGCTCGAAGTGCGCTTCGGGACCGGGCAAATTCGCAGCGTGGATATTTTGAGACAGCGACAGTTGGTCGCGGCAACGCGCGAGCAGCGGTCGGATTCGGAAGCCCGTGTCGCGGTTCTCGAGCATGCCCTCGCAGTGCTTCTGGGGCGCGCTCCTGGAGTCGACCTCGAGGTTTCCCGCGAGAACCTGCCGCAGCTCCCACCCCTGCCTGCAACTGGGGTTCCGATGGACCTGGTGCGCCGGCGTCCGGACGTGCAGAGCGCCTTCCATCGTCTGCAAGCCGCCGACCGGGATCTCGCGGCGGCGGTGCGCAACCAGTACCCGCGCCTGTCGTTGTCGGCGTCGGCAGCTACGGTCACCGGTGAGGCCGCAACGCTGTTTCAGGACTGGATCTCGGCGCTCGTCGGTAACCTGATTGCACCGATTTTCCGCGGCGGGGAGCTACGCGCCGAGGTCGGACGCAGCGAGGCCGTTCGGCTGCAGCGTTTGTATGAGTACGGCGAGACGATTCTCGTGGCGTTCCAGGAGGTGGAGGACGCGCTGATTCTCGAAAACAGGCAGATCGAGAGCATTCGGAGCGTTGAGCGGCAGCTCGAGCTGGCGCAGCAGGCCTATCAGCAGCTGCGTTTGCAATACTTCAGCGGGACGGCCAATTATCTGGACGTGCTCACCGAGCTCGACGAGATCCAGCAGCTGCAGCGACGTTTGCTCTCTTCACGCCGGACGCTCTTGGAGTATCGAATCGCCCTGTATCGCGCACTGGCGGGTTCTTTGCGCACGACGCGCGACGAATCTGAGACACCGTGACGTCTCGAGGCGAGATGCCGTGGCCCGGCCGGCAGGTCGACAGCTTTGCAATTCCACGGCGAAGGACGTTGTGAGATGCACTGGAAAAAGACACTCTTGGCTTGTGTCGGGACCTTGCTCGCCGGCGGACTGCTCACGACGGCCATCTTCTTCACCGAGCCCACTGCGGAGCGGTCGGGCGCCGTCAAGGAAACGGCCATGCTCGTGGACGTCGCGAAGGTCGAGCGCAGCACGTACGTACCACACATCCGCGCTATGGGAACGGTCGAGCCATCGCAGGACGTCATGCTGAATTCTCGCGTGGCGGGTGAAATCGTGCGGTTGGCGCCAGCATTCACGCCCGGCGGCTACGTGCAGAAGGGTGACACGCTGCTGCAGATCGATCCTGCCGACTACGAGAACACGCTGCAGCAGCGCCAGAGCGAGCTGCGCCAAGCCCTGGCGGATCTTTCCGTCGAGATGGGTCGGCAGAAGGTGGCGAAGCAGGATTACGCGTTGCTCGATGATTTGCTGTCGCAGATCGACGAATCGCTCGTTCTCCGCGAGCCGCAGCTCGAAGCCGCACGCTCGCGGGTAGAGTCCGCACGGGCGGCGGTCAAGCAAGCCGAGCTGGACTTGAAGAGGACCACGATCACCGCGCCGTTCGAAGCCCACATCCTCAGTCGCCAGGTCAACGTGGGGTCGCAGGTCAGCCCCGGCGAGAGCCTCGGCCGGCTCGTCGGTCTGGAGACCTATTGGGTGGCGGTGACGCTGCCTCTCGCGAAGCTTCGCTGGCTCACCTTCCCCGAGAACGATGGAAAGAACGGCGCGAGGGTGACAATTCGCAATCGTACAGCCTGGGGATCGGGTGCGTCGCGCGAGGGACGTCTGTTCCGACTCGTGGGAGCGCTCGAAGGGGAAACCCGCCTGGCGCGTGTTCTGGTGTCGGTTCCCGATCCGCACGCGCTGCGCACGCAAGGCGCCGATCTTCCTCTTCTCATCCTCGGATCGTTCCTCGAAGTCTCCATCGAGGGCGAAGAGCTGACCGACGTCGTACGCCTCGATCGCGACTACGTACGAAGCGGGGATACCGTATGGGTCATGAAGGATGGAAAGCTCAACATTCGCGACGTCGACATCCTTCTGCGTGACGCCGAGTACGCCTACGTCACGCAAGGGCTGGACGACGGGGATCAGGTGGTCACGACCAACCTGTCGACCGTGGCGGAGGGTGCGCGGTTGCGTGTGGAGCCAGCGGAATCCGCACGTCCCCAATCGACAACCCCCACCACCGAGCCTTGAGCACATTGGAGTGGGAGATCCTTTCATGCCCGACCCACGTGTGAGCGCTGCCCGAGAGGCCGACTTCAGCGGTCCGATTGCTTTCATGGCGCGCAACCCGATTGCCGCCAACCTTGCGATGATCCTTCTTCTCGCCGGCGGCACCTGGAAGATGTTCACGATGCAGAAGGAAGTTTTCCCGCAATACCAGCTGGACGTCGTGGAGGTGCGCGTCGTCTATCCAGGAGCCGCGCCCGCCGAGGTCGAGCAGGGTATCTTGCGTCCCGTGGAAGAAGCCGTGCGCGGCATCCAGGGGATCCGCGAGATCGCCTCCACGGCGCGCGAAGGATCGGGGCGGGTGTCGATCGAGCTGGTCAGCGGGAGCAATCGGATGAAGGCCTTCCAGGACATCGACCAAGCCGTCGCGCGCATCCGTACGTTCCCCGACGACGTCGAGGAGCCCGAGGTCCAGTTGCAGACCAATCAGCGCGAGGTCATGGTCGTGGGGCTGTACGGGGACGCCGATATCTGGACGTTGCGCAAGCTGGCGGAATCGTTGCGCGATCGTCTTCTCAGCGATGAGAAGATCACGCAAGTGGAGATCGGAAACGCTCCCGACTACGTCACGCACATCGAGATTCCACGCAACCGGCTGCGGGAGTACGGGCTCACCCTCGGTGAGGTGGCCGAGATCGTCCGAAGGTCCAGCGAGGACATCCCTGCAGGCTCTGTGGAGACGCAC
>JBFJHN010000543.1:0-3142 GCA_041613275.1 Candidatus Krumholzibacteriia bacterium
AGCGACACCTTGCCGGTCAGCGAGCAGTGCAGGCGCGGCGCGCACACCGCATCGAACGGCGACTGCTTTGCGAGGCGCAGGAGCACTTGAAGGAGCGCGGAGACGATGCGTTCGCTGCCCGGCGAGCCGAAGGCGACCCAAGGGCGTCGGCCGCGG
The DNA here is from genome assembly GCA_041613275.1 of Candidatus Krumholzibacteriia bacterium. Lineage (GTDB taxonomy): Bacteria > Krumholzibacteriota > Krumholzibacteriia > JBFJHN01. The sequence continues at coordinate 157 of JBFJHN010000543.1, forward strand.
AAGACGATCGTCGGTGCGACGCTGGCCCACGGGACGGCGTTGGGGCGCATGTAATAAGGATGCGAGATGTCCTCGTAGTCGAAGGCGCTCATGTAGTCGTTGTACAGGAACCCCAGCGTCGGCGTCGCCACTGCCGCGCCGTAGACACGCTCGATCGATTGGGTGAGCGCCACCACGTTGCCGTCGCGATCCATCACCGAGAGGTGCGTTGTTTCACCGTGTGTGGTGACGCGCTTGCGCACCTGCTTGGCCAACTCCTTGGCGTAATCGAGGCTCAGCAACCGGCGCTCCTGCACCTGAGCGTAGAAGTTCGGATCGAAAGGGCGGTCGCGACGATCGAGCGCCGCGCGCCGAATGATCTCGGTCAACGCCAGCGCGCCCTGGGGCGTATCGATGTCGCTCAAGCGCCGCGGCAGAAGCTCGGCGACGTGCAGCATCTCGATGAGAGTGCGCCCGGCGCCGGCCGGCGGCATCGTCATGACACGGTGGCCACGAAAACGCGTCGTCACCGGACGGCGTTCGATGGGCAGCGGCATCTGGGCGAGGTCGTCCCGCTGGATGAAGCCGCCGTTGCGCTGCATGTCCTCATGGATCTCGCGCGCGATACCGCCGCGATAGAAGTCCTTGAATCCGCGCCGCGCCAGACGTCGCAGCGTTTCGGCGAGGACGGGCTGCTTGAAGATGGAGCCCACAGGGTACGACTTGTCGCCGTCGCGCAGGAAAAGCGCCGCGGCGGTGCCCTTGCGCAGGTGCTTCTTCTCGCGCAGCGTCAGCTTGCGCTGCAGCTCGGACACCGCATAGCCGTCCTCGGCCAGCCGGATGGCGGGTCGCAGGACGCGCGAGGCCTTCAGATTGCCGTAGGCGCGCAGCGCGTAGCCCCAGGTGGCCGGAGTGCTGGGAACCGTCGTGGCGCGATAGCCGCGTACGCGTTCGGCCGGCGTGAGCTTCTCGGGCGTGACGCGATTCGGGGCGCGCGACGAGCCGTCGAGCGCGAAGGTCCGGCCGCTCTCGGCCAGATGGACGAGCATCATGGTTTGTCCACCGAGCCCCGAGGCCACCGGTTCGCACACGCCGAGCGCTGCCGCGGCCGCAACCGCCGCATCGACGGCGTTGCCACCTTCGGCCAGGATCTCGACACCGGCGCGTGTTGCCAGCTCGTGCGCGGTCGACACCATACCGTCACGCGACACGGCGACGCGCTGCGGCCAGGTTTCTTCCGCGGCACGCGCGCGCGTGCGCGCCGAGTCAGCCGTTGAGACGGGCTGCGATCGCATCATGTTGGGTACTCCGTCGACGACGCACCGGTGCGACACGTTGTCGGTGCGAGCTCCGCGTGGATCAAGGTTGTATGTCGCGCGCGCGTAGCGAATCCGCACGCGGCAGCGTTCGGCGCGTTGGCGGCTTGGTGGTTTCGGTTTGTTCGGTGCGAGCGCGGCCCGTGCGCGGCTCGGTCATTTGATCCTTGCGCACGGCGCGCAGACCCGGGTCCTCGACGAACGGACGGTAGTTCTTGATGTCGAGCGTGACGGTGTCGCCTTGCTCGACCAGGAGGTCGATCTCCGAGAGCTTCTTGCGGAACGTGACCAAGATCGCACCTTCCTTCGCGGCCACGGTCACGAGCAGACGGTCCCCCTCCATGCGTTTGGCCACGACCGGACCCGAGATGCCCTCGCCGCGATTCGAGACCGCTTCGGGCAAGAACGGATCGACGAACTGCCGCCCGAAATAGGTCGCGGCGATACCGAGGGCCAGCCCGATGAGCAACGAGATCACGACGATTCGCGCGTTCATGGCATCGACTCCAGTTTAGGTTCTCCCGCGTCGGTCATCGGCGACGAGAATGCCGTCGGCGGTGCCCAGATTCCAGCGTTTTGATGTCCGGCGGTCGTCAGGCGGCGTCGTGCTCCGGCTGCGGGCCGCGGAAGACGAGCGCCGACAAGGGCGGCAGCGTCACCGTCAGCGAGTAGGGACGCCCGTGCTCTCCCACCGGGGAGGTCTCGCAGCCGCCCAGGTTGCCCTGGCCGCTGCCCCCGTACTCGCGCGCGTCGCTGTTGAGGATCTCGGCCCAGAAGCCGGCTTCCGGCACCCCGACGCGGTAGTTCGGGCGCGGGACCGGCGTGAAGTTGAAGACGGCAAGCAGCGCGGGGGCGCCCGATCGCGACTTGCGCAGGAAGGCCAGCGTGCTCTGAGCGCTGTCGTTGCAATCGACCCACTCGAACCCCGCCGGCTCGCAGTCGTGCTCGTACAGAGCCGGCTCGTTGCGGTAGGCGCGATTGAGATCCTGCACCCAGCGCTGAATGCCGAAGTGGCGCGGATCCTCCAAGAGGTGCCAGTCGAGGCTGGATTCGTGGCTCCACTCGCGCCACTGGCCGATCTCGCCGCCCATGAACAGCAGCTTCTTCCCGGGCTGCGTGTACATGTAGGCGTGCAGGAGCCGCAGGTTGGCGCGCTTCTGCCATTCGTCTCCCGGCATCTTGTCGAGCAGCGAGCCCTTCCCGTGCACCACCTCGTCGTGCGACAGCGCGTTGACGAAGTTCTCCGTCCACGCGTAGTGCATGCGGAAGGTGAGGTCGCCGTGGTGGAACTTGCGGTGCACCGGATCCTTGGTCAGATAATCCAACGTGTCGTGCATCCAACCCATGTCCCACTTGAAGCCGAAGCCCAGGCCGCCCAGGTAGAGCGGACGCGAAACCATGGGCCACGCGGTCGAGTCCTCCGCGATCATCTGCACGTCGGGGAAGTGTTTGTAGACCGCCTCGTTGAGATTGCGCAGGAACTCGATGGCTTCGAGGTTCTCGTTGCCGCCGAAGCGGTTGGGCACCCACTCGCCTTCTTTGCGCGAGTAGTCGAGGTACAGCATCGATGCCACCGCGTCGACGCGCAGGCCGTCGGCGTGGTAGTGCTCCAGCCACTGGAAGGCGCTGCTGATGAGGAAGCTCCTCACCTCGTGGCGGCCGTAGTTGAAGATGTCGCTGTGCCAATCTGG
>JBFJHN010000544.1:0-3137 GCA_041613275.1 Candidatus Krumholzibacteriia bacterium
CGCGGCGCGCTCGCGCCTGCGCCCCTGACCCCTGCCAGAGCCGCTGCGCTCCGCGCTCCCTAAATTCCCGGTCGGTATGTCGCTTGCTGTTTTCGTCGTCTCCTCGGGACGTACCCGTGCGCGCGGAAGGGCTGGAATGACGCAACCCACATCGCAGCGTCGAACCGTGCTGGCCTGCACGCTGGTGCTGGGGCTCCTGTGGTGCGTTCCCGTTCACGCGAACGCGCTTCTGGATCCAAACCAGCCCGAATCTGCTCTCGCCCGCGAGGGTCTGGAGGCGCTGTACGGGGGCGACCATGCGGCCGCCGAGTCCCTGCTGTCGCTGTGGATCGAGCGCGACGCGGACGATCCGCTCGCACCGCTTGCGCGCATGAAGCTGTGGTGGTGGGGCATTCTTCAGGGTCGCAGCGGGCTCGAACAGGCGCTCGAGCTGGACTTCCAGCGTGTGCGGAAACGGGCCGAAAGGCGCTTGGACGACAACGAACGTGACGTGCGCGCGCTGTTCGCCCTCGGCGAGGCGCACTGCACCTACGGTCGCTTGCACGGCGTACGGGGCTCGGGCTGGGCGGCGCTGCGCTTCCACCGGGCGGGCACGCCGCTCCTCGAACGCGCTCTGGAGCTGCAGCCCGAGCTCGTGGCGCCGTTGATGTCGTTGGGTGTGTACCACTACTACTCGGCACGCGCACCCGGCTTCCTGCGCTTTCTCGCGCGCTTCCTCAGCGTGCAGGCCGATCGCCAACGCGGGCTGCAGGAGCTGTGGCGCGCCGCGTCCTCTCCTGGGATCCAGCAGCCGGAAGCGGCCTTCTTCCTGATCGAGGTGCTTACCAACGTCGAGGACAACGCGCTCGAAGCGCTGCCGATTGCGTTGCGCATGCGCGAGCGCCACCCGCAGAGCCTGGTGTTCGCCATCGCCTTGGCCTCGGTGCAGCTGGCGATCGACCGGCCCGATCTCGCCGTCGAGGCCCTGCGTCGCGTCGTGCGCGACGGCAACAGCCCGCAGGCTGTTGCAGCCCGTTTCTTCGTGGCGCGCACGCTCGCCGCCAGCGGTCGCGCGCGTGAGGCCATCGATCTGCTCGACGCGTTCTCCGAGGACGAGCTCGCCGCGGTCAGCTGGCTGCGCGGCTGGCACGCGTATTACCGCGGTTTGGCGTACGAGCAGCTCGGTCGCGCCGAAGAAGCGCAGGCCGCTTTCCGAGCCACGTTCGACACGCCCGAGATCGCCGAATCCCACCGCTTCGCCAAGCGCGAGCTCTCGCGTTCCGACCGCGCCTTGCTGCAGCGCGTGCGCGAGGCCGAGGCATGTCTCGCCTGGGACGGCAACCTCGAACACGCAGCGCTGCAGCTTCTGGAAGTCCTGCAGGTGGACCGCGGCGACGACGAAAGCCGGCGTCGCGCGCGCTACGCGCTGGGCGTTCTGGCGCTGCGTTTGGGGCGGTCGGGACGCGCCGCGCAGCTTCTCGCGCCGGTGGCCCACGCCGACGACTTCGACCAAGCGTGGCTCGTCGTGCGTCCTCGCATCCGCCTGTTGCAGGCGCTGCTGTGGAGCGGTCAGCTCGACGAGGCGCAGAAGATCGCCGAGAGCTGGCGCGAACACCTCGGCCAATGGGGGAGCAATCTGCAGCTCGAGCTGCTGGTGCACACGACGCTGCGCCCCGGCGTTCCCGCGGTGTTCGAGCCCGAGCTCGAGCCCCTTCCTGGCGATCGTTGGACACGCTTTCAGTTGAAGGACGTCGGATTCACCAGCGTGCGGCTCGTGCGCCGCGACGGGCGCGGTCCGCTGTCGCACGCCATGCGACTGCGCGACGGTTTCTGGACGGTCGAGGTTCCTCTGCGGCCCGGGACGCACGCCTACCGCTTCGAGCTCGAGTCCGCGCACCCGCTGCCCGATCCCGAGGCCTTCGAAGTCGTCGAGGACGACGAGGGTCTATGGAGTGTCCGTCACGTGCAGGCCGAGCGCGACTTGTAGCGTGCGTCTGCCGCCGCGACCTTGCGGGCATTGACGCGTCGCGCTGCGCGTGGCATGCTTTTCGGAGCTTCCTCGAAGAACTGCGGGAGAAAAGCGATGCAGCGCACGTGCCTCGACATCGCAAGCATCTCGCGCTACCTCAACAGCCTCGCCGAGATCGAAGACGTTCTGCGCGTCGAACGTCACGTCGAGCGCTGCGCGCGATGCCGCGACAAGCTCATTCGCATGAAGCGCTACAGCGAAGCGCTCTTCGACGATCTCGTGACCACCGACGGTCCGAACGCGGGCGGCTGTCCCTCGCACATCCAGCTGCAGCACTTTCTGCGCGGCAATCTCAACGAGCGCCAGATGGTGCGCGTGCAAGAACACCTGCGCTCGTGCGCACGCTGCCGTGTCGACGTTCTGGCGTCGACGTGGGCGCATCCCCGCGGAATCGACCTGGAGCACGCGCTGTTCGCCACGCGAAAGCCCGACTTGGATCTGCGCGTCGCGCCGCAGGGAATTCGCATCGCTGCGGGTGGAGCGCTGCTGGACGATTCGATGCTGCCGACGCTGCTGCTGCGACTCGAGCTGCGGCACCTCGCACCGGCCGTGCCAGAGGTCACCACCGCCCGGCAGCTGTCGTTCGCGCAACCGGTAGGGAAGCACGTGCTGCGCGGACGCATCGAGCTGGCGGGCTACGAAGACTTCCACCTCGAGCTTCAGCCGCTGCGCGATCCCCAGCTCGAGGCGTTGCAGCTGTGGACGCGCGAGCGCTCGGTTCGCCGCTTCGCGGCCGACCGACGCTTCCGCGAGCTGCTCGGCCCGGGTCACTACTTCGTCGGTCCGACGCCGTTCGAGACCCCGTGGCTGGCGGTCTCCGTCGAGCAGGATTTCCTCACCGCGCGCGGTCTGGTCGAGTGTGCCTACGACGCATGCTGCCGCGGCCATTTCCACTCGGCGTGTCGCCGCCTCGAAGAGGCCGCGCAGCTCGCGCCCGAGGTTGCGGCGTATCGCACCGTGCTCACGCACGTCTCGGAGTTTGCACGCAGGTTCGGTCTCGACGAAGACGACGTCCCGGTGCGTTGGCGGCGGCGGCACGCGCGCACGCGCCGCGGGGACGGCCCCCAGGCCGTCGACGTGGGGCATCGAGAGTCCAGCATCGAATCGATCGCGCGGCTCGTGCTCGCGC
>JBFJHN010000545.1:0-3134 GCA_041613275.1 Candidatus Krumholzibacteriia bacterium
CCACGAACGCGGTGCGGCTACGGCGTCTGGCGGGAGCGCTGTTCGATGCTGGCGTGCGACGCATGAACGTGAGCCTCGACTCGCTGCGTCCCGACGTGTTTCGGCGCATCACCGGCTTCGACGAGCTGCACAAGGTGCTCGACGGCATCGAAGCCGCGCGTGAGGTCGGCTTCCATCCCATCAAGATCAACACGGTGGTCATGCGCGGCGTGAACGAAGGCGAGATCGAAACCATGGTCGACTACGCCGCGGAGCGCGGGCTGCAGATTCGTTTCATCGAGATGATGCCCACTGGCGCGACGCACGGCATCCAGCCCGAGCACTTCGTCTCCAACGGCGACGTCCTCGAACGCTTGGGCGGCGAAGCCCGCTGGGAAGCGCTTGGGCCGCGCGCGAACGGCGGACCGGCGCGGGACTATCGCGACCGCCAGCGTCCGGACGCGCCGGGCATCGGCTTCATCAACCCGCTGTCCAACAACTTCTGCGCCGACTGCAACCGTCTGCGTCTGACGGCCGACGGCAAGCTGCGCACGTGCCTGTTCGGCGTCGACGAGATCCCGCTCCGGCCACATCTCGCCGGGCAGGGCTGGCGACGTCGGCTGGACGCCGTCATCGACCGCGCGCTCATCGACAAGCCCGAAACGCATCACCTGGAAACGGGCGATTACGGAACCATGGTCAGCTTCGTGCAGATCGGCGGTTGAGGCCTCACATGTCCGAGTTCGTCGAGTGCCAGAACTGTGGGCGGAAGTTCTTCGCCGAAAACATGGAGTGCCCCTACTGCAAGGGCGGCGGTGAAGGCGACCCAGACCCTGTCGAAGCGGCAATCGACGTGCTGCAGGGCGAACGCGAAGGCGGCATGTTCCGCACGCTCTTTCGCGCCTTCAACCTGGTGCTCTTCGGCATTGCGCTGGTGTCGCTGTGGGCCATGGGACGACCGCATCCGATGAGCGTGCGCGTGGTCCTGGGGCTCGAGTGCGTGGTCGCGGTTGCGTTGTTCTTCGGCTCCCTGCAGCGCCGGAGCTGGGTGCGCCCCGGTGCCATCGTCTTCATTCTCGCCAACGCGGCGTTGGGGTTGCTTGCCGTCGTGCGCGAGGGGCGGCCCGAGTCGCTGGCCTGGGGGCCGGGTCCACTCGTTCTCGTCGTCTTCTTGATCCCGTTCTTCAGCAAGCAGGCACGACTGCGCTATTGGCGCTGAGCGTGCGGCGTACGCTCACGGCCGCTCCGAACGCGGACGCGTGGCTCTTGCAGAACGTGTTGACGCTCCGGAGCGCTTCGCATCCACCGAAGCCTTCGGACTCGTGCGCGCCTTCCGAGTTTGCGTGGTGCGTGCGGCTTCGGCGCGAGCGGTGGCGGTCTGCGTGGGTGTGGTGCGCATCCGTTCCAGGTAGGACTTCACCGTGCGGCGATCCAGGTTCGTGCGTCGTGCCACCTCCTCGTAGGTACCGTGGCGGTCGTACAGCAGGGCGCAGTAGCTCGACAGCAGCTGCGCCGCATCGATCGAGCCCGCGTCGATTCCTGCCGCGATCTCGCCCTGCAGGTCGGGTGCGTCTGCCACACGATCGGGGCGATAGTCACGCGTCAGCAGCACGCGACGCACCGCCTGTTCGAGCTCGCGGACGTTTCCAGGCCACGCGTAATCGCTTGCGACCGACGCATGGAGCGCGTCGCGCACACGTTCGACGAGCTCTCCGCTCGGCTCCCCAACCAGACGTTGCAGCAGGTGATCGATGAGACCATCGAGTTCGCTCGGGTCCTCGCGCAGGCGTTGGCGCAGCGGCGGCACCGTGATCACATCCGAGCACAGCCGGTAGTAGAAGTCGTCGCGGAAGCTCGGGCTCGACCGCAGCTCGTCGAGCGGGCGATTGGTGGCGGCGATGACGCGACCGCGGAAACGCAGCGACTCGTGGCTTCCCACCGGCACGAAGGTGCGTTCCTGCAGGACCTGCAGCAGCTTGATCTGGATCGGAATCGACACGTCACCGATTTCGTCCAGGAAGACGGCGCCGTGTGCGCTGCCGCGGGCGAAGATGCCGTGATGCGAATCGATGGCGCCGGTGAACGCGCCCTTCACGTGTCCGAACAGCTCGGACTCGATCAACGTCTCGGGATACTGCGACAGGTTGATGGCGATGAAGCTGTGCGTGAAGCTCTCGGCGAAGCTCGAGCGCTTCTCTTCGAACGGAATGAAGCCCGAGCGCCCGATGGCGCCCGCCGCGGTGCCTTTGCCGGTGCCTGTTTCACCGAGCAGCAGCGTCGAGAAGTCCTCCATGCGGTTCCACAGGTGACGACCGTACAGCTGCATGTCGTGCGTGAAGACGTTGTTCCAAAGACGCAGGCGCAGCTCCTTCATGCAGCGGCTGTGACCCACGAGACCGTGGTGGATGAAGTAGTACGCGCGCCGGAGCTGGTAGAACGTGGCGAAGATGCGCACGGCCTCGGGCGCGAAGCCGCGCCGCGTCAGCAGCGCGAGCGCGCGGCCGGCGAACGGCACCGCGCACGGCGTGTCGCCCGCTTCCATTTGATCGCGAATGAGCTGATCGAACGGACGTACGAAGTGGTGGAACGTCTCGAACAGGAGCGCCGACTCCAGCATGGCGCGCTCGTCGCCCGCGTAGAGTCGGAAGTCGCCGCGGCCGTCCTCCTCGAGCAGCTGCACCCGCCGCGACACCTCGCGCATCATCCGCCAGCTCAGCTCTTCGTGGGAAAGCTCCGCGGATGCGCCGGCGATTTTGGAGTCCAGCTCGATCCGGGCATCACTGAACGGGTTGCTGAAGGCCGAGCGGGCGACCAGCGAGAAGAACTCGCGTTCCTCGGGCGTGAGTGAAACACGTGGCGTCATACAAAAACTGTAGAGGACCCTGACATTCCGTGTCCATGTGCGCCGCCGGCACCGGCAGGGGGCGCGCCTTCAAGGCCAACGATCAGAACGAGTTGCGCAACCGCGCGTGGACGGCACGAAGCGTGTTCTTCCTGGGATCAGGTTGTCGATCCGTCCCCACGGGAGGCGCGACCATGAGCCGGAGATTCCTCGTTCTCGGATGCGTGAGCCTCGCACTCGGCAGCACGGGCTGCCTCGGTCACTCGTCGTACCAATCCGCGCGCAGCACGAAGCCCGACCGGCCGCAGGCCAC
>JBFJHN010000546.1:0-3131 GCA_041613275.1 Candidatus Krumholzibacteriia bacterium
CGACATCTCGAAGCTGCCCATGTTCCGGCGCGCGCGCATGGGCCTGGGGTACCAGCCGCAGGAGCCGTCGGTGTTTCGTCGCATGACCGTGGAGCAGAACATCATGGCCATCCTCGAAACGCAGGGGCTCGACCGCGAAAAGCGCGAGCACAGGCTGGAGCAGCTGCTCGCCGAGATGGATCTGCAGCACGTTCGCAAGAACCGCGGCACCCACCTTTCGGGGGGCGAGCGCCGTCGCGTGGAGATTTCGCGCGCGCTCACGACGAAGCCGCATTTCATGTTGTTGGACGAGCCATTCTCTGGAATCGATCCCATCGCGGTGGCCGACATCCAAGGAGTGATTCGCGAACTGCGCGATCGTGGCATGGGCGTCCTCATCACGGATCACAATGTCCGAGAAACGCTACGCATCACCGATCGTGCCTACATCATGTTCGAAGGCAGAATTCTGCTTTCAGGAACCGCGCACGATCTTGCGTCGGACCCGGAAGCGCGTAAGATTTATTTAGGGGAACAGTTCCAACTGTAGTCTCCGAAGGGCAGGACTTCCATGGAGATGAAATTCGGGCTGCAGATGCGCCAGACGCAGCGCCTGGTGATGACGCCGAAGCTCCAGCAGGCGTTGAAGCTTCTCCAGGTTCCGACGATGGAGCTGCAACAGATCCTCAAGCAGGAGATCCTGCAGAACCCACTCCTCGAGGAAGTCGACGAAGTCGAAGAGGACGAAGAGGAACTGGGAGCTGACTCGGAGCTGGAAGAGCGCAAGGCCGTCGAGGACGCGGGTCCTGACACCTCGGACGACAAGGATCCCGACAGCTCTTGGGACGACTACCTGGGCGACGGCTTCGACCTGGGCTACAAGCGCAGCGAAGACCAGCAGGAGGAGTTCTTCGAACGCGTGCCCGTCGCACGCACTTCGTTCATCGACAACCTCCTCGGTCAGCTTCGCATCGTCACGAGCGACGAGATGGAGCTCAGCGTGGGCGAGTACCTCATCGGGAGCCTGAACGAGAGCGGTTATCTCACCTGCTCCCTCGAAGAGGCCGCCAACACGTTCAAGGTGGAGATCGAGCTCGTCGAACGTGTGCTGGGCTACATCCAGAACATGGAGCCGGTCGGAATCGGCGCACGCAACCTGCAGGAGGCTCTGCTCATCCAGCTGCGCCAGCGCGGTCTCGGCGAAACGCTCACCGCCGAGATCGTGGCCCATCAGTTCGACGCGCTCAAACAGCGCAAGTACACCGAGATCGCCAAGAAGCTGCGTATCAGCGTCGAGGAGGTGCAGGAGCACGCCAACGTCATCAAGGATCTCGACCCGAAGCCGGGGTTCGAGCTGATGACGGAAGAGGTGCGCTACATCACCCCGGATCTCATCGTCGAGCGCGTGGGTGACGACTACGTAGTGTTCCTGAACGACAAGAACATTCCGCGATTGCGTGTGAGCAACGCGTACAAGCGCGAGCTCGACCGCACGAACGGCAACGGCACCAAGGAAACGCGCGATTTCATCCTGGGACGCCTGTCGTCCGCGCGCTGGTTGATCCAGACCATCGAGCAGCGGCGCAAGACGATGGTCAAGGTCATGGAGTGCATCGTCGACGAGCAGCGCGACTTCTTCGAAAAAGGCCCGGCCAGTCTGCGGCCCTTGACCCTCCAACAGGTCGCCAGTAGAATCGGGATGCACGAAAGCACCGTAAGTCGAGTCACGACCAACAAGTACGTGCAGACACCCCGAGGTGTTTTCGAGCTCAAGTATTTCTTCTCTTCCAGCCTCGACACCGAGGATGGGGAGGAGGTCTCCGCGAAAGCAGCGAAGACGCGGATCCTGGAGATCATTGGCAAGGAGGATCCGAGGCGGCCGCTCTCCGACCAGAAGATCGCCGACATCCTGAAGAAGGACGGACTGATCATCGCGCGTCGCACGGTCGCCAAGTACCGCGAGCAACTCAAGATTCTGCCCGCGCGTTTGCGCAAGCAATACTGAGTCTCGCGGTGGTCTTCGTCACGCGGACGAATCCGGTTTCGTGGCGAGGGATCGTCGTGGAACGAGCCGCCCCAGGGGGGGCATTCTGCAACTCACCGGGTTCGCACAGGAAGCGTTCGGCACTTCCCGGAGGCGCCCTGCCTCCGCCTGCCCGGCTCGCCGGGAGTCCCGCCGATTGGCATCTCCGCATGCAGCAGATATCCATCCGCCCCGTTGGTGGGCGGCCCGCAAAGGAGCGTAGCCATGCAAGTCTCGGTCACGGGTCGACACTACGAAGTGACTCCTGCTCTGCGGACCTATCTCGATGCGCGGCTCGAACGCTTGCGGCGATACGATGACAACATCCACTCGGCGCACGTGACGCTGTCGACCGAGAAGCACCTGAACCGGGCCGAGTTCGTCGTGCGGACTGACGGCAAGGAGTTCACGAGCAAGGACACGTCGGAAGACATGTACTCGGCCGTGGATCGCGTCTGTGACAAGATCGAGAAGCAGCTGCGCAAGCACAAGGACCGCCGCACGACGTCGCGCCGATCCGCACGCGGGATGCGCGGCAACGGACACCTGAGCGGAACCGTGCGCGTCCTGCGCGCCGGCACCGTGGGCGGCGGCAGCGAGCGTCACGAAGTGGTCCGCGCGGCCGATTTTCCCATCCACTCGATGACGGTCGACGAGGCCATCCTCAAGCTGGAGCAGGCCGAGGAGAGCTTTGTGGTCTTCGCCAACCGGGCGACCGACCTGATCCATGTGGTCTACAAGCAGGAGGACGGCAACTACGGGGTGCTGAACCTCCACGCCACGCACTAGCGTCCTTCCGCTGGCGCGTCCGGACGCCGGGGTAGCGTTCGGTGGCGCGCCCGCGGGTCGCCGCGGTTGTAGCGCCGTGCCAGGGCCGTTGCTAGAATGCCCGCGGCCTACGGAGGACGTTCGTGCGCACACTGACGGTCGAAGATCTCTTCGAGCAGAAAAAAGAGATTTACAAGCTGGAGCTGCTCACCGAGAGCGCGCGTTCCAAGCGCGCCATCACGGTGCGCGAGGTCAACCGCCCCGGCTTGTGTCTGGCGGGTCACACGCGCAACTTCTTGGACGACCGCATCCAGATCTTGGGTGAGACCGAGATCTCGTTCCTCGAGACCATGTCGGAGCA
>JBFJHN010000547.1:0-3117 GCA_041613275.1 Candidatus Krumholzibacteriia bacterium
CCGGGTTGCCTTCGAACACGTTTGCGAACAGGCGCACGATGGGAAAGTGGGAGAACACGTAGCGTGTCATCTCACCGACGGCGAGCGTGGCGATTCCGCGGCCCCAGTAGGGCTCGGCGATCCAATAGCCGATCTCGGCCGACTTGCGGTACACGTCGTCTTGCGTTTGAAAACCGATGCCGCCAATGAGCTCCTTGCGCGTCGCGATGGCGAAGTGGCTTTCCACCTGCTGCCCCAGGGCCAAGCCGAGCCAGCGCTCGGCGTGGCGCCGACGGTACGGATAGGGAAAGGCGTCGCGCAGGTGGATCGACACGGCGCGGTTGTCGGCGTGACGAAGCAACGCATCGAGATCGCGGCGCTCGTAGCTCCGAATCCACCAGTCGCCGATCGCGATCTTCATTCTGGCTCCAGCATCGAGAGGCACCGCGCCCCGCTTTGCTAAACGAACACGAGGCGCGGGAACGAGCCGTTGCTCGCTCGCCACGCCTCGATGTTACACGGAACGTGCTCGTCGGGAGCGTCGCCGGAACGACGGGAGTCACCCCTCGAACTCGATTCAGTGCTGCGCCATTGCCATGGCGAACTTCTTCTCGACCTTGGCGATCTTCTCCTGAACCTTGGGATCGCTCGAGGTCAGCACGAACATGTCACCGTTCTTCATGGGACCGCCGCCCATGTCGGCGCCAGCCACGAGCGCGGCGCGGATGTCGGTGCAGATGGTGCACAGCTTGCCTTCGGCATCGGCGTCTTTCATCTTGGCCGCCGAGACGCAAGCCTTGCTCATCTTGCCACCGATCTCCTGCAGCAGCGCGACCTTCGCCGGATCGCTCACGGTGTGCACGACGGCCACGCCGTTCGACAGCTTGACGACCTCGCCTCCCATGATGGGCGCGAGCTCCGCCATGTGGTTGACCATGTTCTTGCACACGTGACAATTGGACATTTCGGCCATCATGGCCTTCATGTCGCCCTGGCCGTGTCCCTCTCCGGCCCACACGGGCGCGGCGGCGAAGACGACGAGGGCAGCGAGACAAAACAAGCGTTTCATTTCCAACTCCCGAATGAGTCCCGTATGGTGTGACGGGGTAAGACGAGGGGAGGATAGGGCAACGCGCCGGAAAGTCAACGGCACCCACGGGAAGGCTTGGACAACCATGAGCGTCGCGCTTTACCTGATCGTGTTCATCTCCGGCGGCTCGGTCCTCGCGGTCGAGATCCTGGGCACGCGCGTGCTCGGACCCTTCTACGGCGTCAGCCTGTTCCTGTGGTCGGCGCTCATCACCGTGGCGCTGGCGGCGCTCAGCATCGGCTACGCACTGGGCGGACGCTGGGCCGATCGCGGACCGCGCTTCGCGCACCTGGGCGTCCTGCTCGCCGCCGCGGGGCTGTGGCTGTTCGCCGTGCCGTTTCTCAAGGGTGTGCTGCTGCGCGTCACCGAGCCGCTCGGCTTGCGCGCCGCCGTGCTGGTCACCTCGTTCGTGCTCTTCGCGCCGCCGCTCACGCTTCTCGGCATGGTCAGCCCCTATGCGATCCGGCTCAAGGCGTCCAGCCTCGACGCCGTGGGACGCACCGCGGGCGATCTCTACGCCGTGTCGACGGTGGCCAGCGTGGTCGCGGCGTTGCTGACCGGCTTCTACCTGATTCCCCTCGTCGGGGTCTCGCGTCTCCTCTTGCTCATTGGTGCGCTGCTCCTTGTCGGCGCGGCGCTCGCCTTCGTCATGGGTCGACGCGCACGCGCACGGGCGGTCGGCAGCCTCGTTCTCGCGGCGACCGCCGTCATCGGCCTGTGGCAAGCCTCGGAAACACGCGCAGACCGCGCCAGAGGACTGATCGAGGTTTCCGACACCGCGTACGCCGAGATTCGCGTGCTCGACGTGGACGACTTGCGCTACATGCTTCTCGATGGCGGCGTGCACACCGTCGTGTACCGCTACTCGTGGCGTACCTACCACCCCTACGTTCCGGTCGTGTCCCTGGCGCGCAAGTACTTCGAGGCGCCGGGAAACATGCTCGTCGTCGGACTCGGTGGTGGATCGGTGGTCAAGGAGTACGCCGCGGAGGGCTGGAGCATCGACGCGGTCGAAATCGATCCCGACGTCACGCGTGCGGCGTATGAGCACTTTGGCCTGCAGCCGGAGGAGTGCCGCGTATTCCACATGGACGGCCGCCGCTATCTGGCCGAAACCCAAACGCGTTACGACCTCATCGTCATGGACGCCTACGGCAGCAGCGCGATTCCTTTCCACCTGGTCACGAGCGAGGTGTTCGCGCTTGCGGCGTCGCGCCTGTCCGACGACGGCGTCCTGGTGATGAACGTCGAAACGCGTAGCTGGGACGACGTGCTGCTTGCATCGATTACGGCAACCCTGCAGGAGCATTTCCAGGAGATTACCGCGCTGCCCACGAACGACCCGCCGGACGTTCTGGGCAACATCGTGGTGTTCGCGTCGCAGCGTAGCCTGGACCTGCCGTACGAGGCCATCGAGCAGCCCCAGCACTACCTGGAAGACCCCTACATGCACTGGTACGTGCTGCAGGTCTTTCACGCGTGGTTCAATCGCTTTCGACCGGACGCACGCAACGGCGTCGTCCTGACCGACGATCGCAACCCGGTCGACGTCTGGGCCGAGGAGATCAATCGCGTCGCGCGCCGCGAGCTGCACCGCTACTTCGGCGAGACCGGCTTGAGCTGGTAGGCTGCGACGCACTCCTCGAGGTCGACGATCCTCGCACCCGCCCACGAAGCGCGCGCGTTTCAGCGCGCGTCGTCCAGCGGCCGAAACTCTCCGGAGACGCGCACGCGCACCGGATAACCTTCCAGCTGGTCGGGGATCTCGGCGTCGAGCTCCGGCGTGCGCTCTTTGACGAACACGGCAATGTAGGCCGTCCCGTCCTCGAGCGCGCCGATCGCCGTGCCAACGACGCCCGGGATGCGCATGAGCGCCGCCGTGTGGTCTTCCTGGACCTTCTCGATCGGTCGCGTGGTCACGCGGCTCCCTTCCGCAGAGCTGACGCTGGCGTCGTCGCTGCCGCAGCCGATGATCGCGGCGACGACGAGCCACGGCGCCAGGCGGCCCCACGACGTCCGGAAGCGGCCGGCGCTTGATCGGTTCCAGA
>JBFJHN010000548.1:0-3086 GCA_041613275.1 Candidatus Krumholzibacteriia bacterium
GCCAATGCCGCAGACAGGTGTGTGGGATCGCTGATGATGACCTCGCGCCCGCCCGCATGCAGAAAATCGAGCGCGGCGCGAATCTTCGGACCCATGCTTCCGGACGGAAACTCGCCGGCTTCGAGCAGCGCCTCCATCTCCTTCGCGTCGACGCTCCGCAAGGGTGCCTCGTCCGCGGTTCCGAAGCCGCGCATGACCGTCTCGACACCGGTGAGCAGGATGAGTCTCTCGGCGTGCAGCTGCTGCGCGAGCACGGCCGCGGTGTGATCCTTGTCGATGACGGCTTCCACGCCGACCCAGGCTCCGTTGCGTCGCACGACCGGAACGCCGCCTCCGCCGACACAGTTCACCACGACGCCGTCGTCGACGAGCGTACGGATCACCGGAATTTCGACGATGCGCAGCGGCCGCGGGCTCGGCACCATGCGCCGCCGTCCCCGGCCGGCATCGTCGCGCAGGACCCAACCCTTCTCCTGCGCCAGTCGATCGGCCTCGCGCAGCGTGTAGAAAGGACCGATGGGCTTGGTCGGGTTGCCGAAGGCGGGGTCGTTGGGATCGACCTCGACCTGCGTGACGAGCGTGACGACCTCGCGCCGCACGCCGGCGCGCGCCAGCGCGTTCTGCAGCGACTGCTGCAGCATGTAGCCGATGCCCCCCTGCGAGTCGGCACCGCAGACGTCGAGCGGCATGGGCGGGATCTCGTGCGCCATGGCCTCGTTGCGCAAGGCGATGTTGCCGATGATCGGGCCGTTGCCGTGGGTGAGCACGACGCGCACGCCCTGCGAGATCTGCTCTGCCACCTGCGCCATGGTTTTCGAGGTCAGCTTGCGCTGCTCTTCGATGGTCCCGGCGCGCGAATCGGGCACGATGGCGTTGCCGCCGAGCGCCAGCACGCAGAGATCGTTGCGTTGCATCCTCAGAACTCCCCGGTCTTGTCACCCCGCATCGTCAACGCCATGATCGCCTTCTGCACGTGGAGCCGGTTCTCGGCCTCGTCGAACACCACCGACTGAGGTCCGTCGATGACGGCGTCCGTGACCTCGTGATCACGATCCGCCGGCAGACAGTGCATGTACACGCCGTCACGGGCGGCGAGGCCCATGCGACGCTCGTCGCAGATCCAGTCCTGGTATCGCGACGCCACGGCGGCGGACTCCGCGAGATCCTCCGTGTGCAGCATGCAGCCCCAGCTCTTCGGATACACGACGTGCGCGCCCTCGAACGCGGCGTCCATGTCGTGCACGATCTCGAAATTCACGCCGGCGTCGCGCGCGAAGCCGCGCGCCTGCTCCAGGATCCGAGGCAAGAGCTCGAACTCGGGCGGGTGCGCGACGACGACATCCATGCCGAACCGCGGCATCAGAAGCGCCAGGGACTGCGGCACCGACATCGGCTTCTGGTAGCTGGGCGCATAGGCCCAGGACACGACCATCTTGCGTC
Source organism: Candidatus Krumholzibacteriia bacterium (assembly GCA_041613275.1). Classification (GTDB taxonomy): domain Bacteria; phylum Krumholzibacteriota; class Krumholzibacteriia; genus JBFJHN01. Next base: position 1,441 of record JBFJHN010000548.1, read on the forward strand.
CGCGCAGCTCGTGGGCGCCAAACCGCTCGCGGATGGTCATGAGATCGGCGGCCGCCTGACACGGGTGGTACTCGTCGCACTGCATGTTGAACACCGGGACCGAAGCCGCCTGGGCCACGTCGCGGATGTAGCGGTTGCCGACCTTCCAGAGACAGTTGCGGATGCCAATCGCGTGCCCGTAACGCGAAAGAACGTGACCGGTGTCGGCGGCGGTTTCCCCGTGCGAGATCTGCAGCTTGTCGGGAGTCAGGTCGTGCGCGTGCCCGCCGAGCTGCGTCATGCCGGCTTCGAAGGAGTTGCGCGTTCGCGTGGACTGCTCGAAGAACAACATGAACAGCGTGAGGTTCTGCAAGCTCGGCGTCAGCTCGCCGCGACGAAACTTCTGCTTGAGCTCGTCGGCGGTCTGGAACATGAGCTCGAGCTCGTCCACGCTCCACTCCGCCGTGGTGATGAAATCACGCCGTTCCAAACGGTTCGACATCGTCGTCCTTTCGCGTCGCGCGGGCCGGACCACGAACCTCACGCTCCTACGAGTCCAAAGCGCGCGCGTACCGCGCGCAGCACCGACTCCCCGATGCAGCGCGCCTTGTCCGAGATGGCGTCCAGCGGCGGTGCGTCGGGCCGCGGATCGACGTCGCCCAACTTCTGACCCTCCACCACCGCGTCGCCGTCCGACAGCATGCCGCGCACGACGCCGTCCAACGCAGCGCGCACCGCAGCGCCGTCGACTTCCGCCACGACGTCGCCCAAGCGCACGTGCGTGCCGATGTCGGCGTGCACGCGCACCACGCCGCGGCGCGGCGCGCGCAGCACGCGCGTCGCCGTCGCGCCGCCCACCTTGCCCGGAATGCCGGTGTCCGCTGCCGCGCTTCCTCCGTGGATCAACCGACCCAGGCCGGGACCGCGAAGCGTCTCGACGGCGACGTCGCAATCGCGCTCCACGACCGCACCCGGTCCGAGGGAAACGAAGAAGATCGACCGCGGCGGCCGCGGTTTCAAGGGGCGCTTGGCCAGCCTCGCATCGACCAGGACCTCGGGGCGGTAGACCTCGAGCACGCGATCGAGCGGCGCGACCACGAGCCTTACGGTGTCCGCCGGCGGCTGCGACGCAAGCTCGTCCAACGAAACGCGCACGCAGCGCACGCCTTCCACCTGCACGCTCCCGTCCCGCGCCGCCTGTGCGAAGGCCACCCGCCGGCGCACCGCGAGCGGGCGTTCGAGCTCGAGGATCGCCACCGGCAGACCGGCGCGGAACAGCGTGTGTGCCACGCCGGTGCCGACGTCACCGCACCCGAGCAAGAGGACACGCGGCTGCCTGACCGTCATGCCGTTGCTCCCCGCGCTCGAAGTGCGCGTTGCTCACGCAGGCGCCCCAGGTCGGCAACGCGGTCCACGTCGACGAGATCGTCGGGCTCAGGCATCTCCAACGCAAACACGCGCGCCCGCTCGGCGCGCCAGACGCTGCGGCCGCCGGCGTCGTCGGTACAGCGCTGCAACGCCGTGCGCAGATCGGGCGGAAAGTACACTGGATTCGCGGGCCGGTCGCCGACGTGCGGCACGACGATGCGATCCCGCAGGCGCAGACCGACACCCGCGATGCGCCGCAACGTCTCGACACGCAGCGCGGGCATGTCCGCGTGACCGAA
>JBFJHN010000549.1:0-3086 GCA_041613275.1 Candidatus Krumholzibacteriia bacterium
CGTTGGGCCGATCGTCACCGCGCTGTTGTAGACGCGCTTGCCGTCGCGTTCGGCGAATCCGAGACACAGCGTCAAGCGACGCTCTCGAGCCAGCGCCTTCAAACGCTGCACCGACGGGCCGTCGGCGGTTTCGGCGAGATCGCGCGCTTCGCGCTTCGACGCGAACACGTAGCCCGTGGTGCACAGCTCGGGAAGAACCACGGTCGCATCGCGCGCGCGCGCGAGCAAAAGCTCGATGCGACCCAGGTTGTGCTCGACCTCGCCGAAACGCGGATGCATCTGCAGGAAACCCACACGCATGCGCAACCTCCCGTGTCCGGACCATGGCATATCACTTGCAGCCCGTTGGCTGCAAGTCACAACCACGGAGGGTGTGACCATGCCTGAAGACTACGAATCGTACGTTCCCGTGGAACGCGACGGCTCCAGCGGCGATGCAGATTCCAGCGTCTCGTACATGATTCGCGGGCTGCTTGCGAGCCGCGTCGAGGCAGGTCTGTCGGACGATGACGGCCCGCCCGAGGAAGACGTCAACGTCTACATCACACACCTTCTGTGTGACTTCCTGCGCCCCGCGTACCACGAGCGTACCACGCAGTACGTCTCGTGCTTCGATACCGCGGTGTTCGAGCAGGTGCGCCACACGACGAACACGCGTTTCAAGTACACGGTGTACCGCACCAACGCCGATCACATCCTCATGATGATGGGGCTGTTCCAGAACGCCGAGGGTGGGAAACCGCTGTCCGTTCCCGAACCGCTTCGCATCGACGACGACACGCATCTGGGCCGCGGTAAGACGTACTACGACTTCGCGTTCACCTACAGTCGCAGTCTGTTCGGCCGCACCAGTGCGATCACGGGCGTTCTCGGCAAGCTGTCCGCCGGCTTCGAGCGTTACGTGCGCCTGCTCGCGCACATGCGCGTCGAATACATGAATCTCATCGAGCGCATGGGCGCCGGCGAGCTCTACCATCTGCAACGGGAAGTGTGCGGCGCCGACGTCGATGGAAGCACATCGAGTGCGCTCGATGCGCTGCGCAACGACTTCATCGACCACTATCGCGCCTGGCAGTACGACCCCAGCCTCGAGAACCTTGCAGCGCTGCGCGACGCGGCCCGCCGTCTGCAGGCGGCCGACCCCGACTTCCGCTTCGAGCTTCCGGAGAACTAGACGAGCGCGCCCGGGGAACGAGACCCCCGCGCCGGGAGGCGCAGCGTGCTCAGCGCCGGCGCAGGAACGCGACCAGCGTGTCGAGGGTGTTTTCAGGCAGGTCGCCCGCGACCGCGCCGCGACCGCGCGGCACGAGCTCCACCTGGGCAACGTCGCTTGCGCCCAGCTTCTGCGCGGCGCGCGTGACGCGTCCCTCGTCACCGTCACGACGGTCTTCGGCAACGGCCAGGACAGGAACGTTGAGCTGTTGCAGCTTGCTCCGCGCACCCTCGGCCGCCATGCGTCGCTGCATGCTCCATCCCGGTGGGTTCGACATCCAGCGCGGAAATACGCGTCGCACCAAAGCACGCAGTCGATCGTTCAATCCCACCGGAACTTCCAGCGTGGGATACAGCGCCACGATGGCGTGGACGCGCTTCTTCGACGCCAGGTGCAGCGCCATGACTGCACCCAACCCCACTCCGACGACGGACAAGCGCGAGGCGTAGTGGTTGAGCATTTCATAGCGGTTTTCCGCTTCGTCGAGGCACGTTTGCCAGTACTGCGGGCTGTGCGGAGGTTGACCCAGTCGTCGGTAGGAAAGCGAGCTGACCAGCACGTTGAAGCCGCGCCGGTGCAGATGTTCGGCCAACGGCACGAGATGCTCGCAGGCCTCGTTCTCCGCCGGGAGCAGCAGGGCTGCGGGCGCCACGCGCGACTGCAGGAGCGCGAAGCTGCGTCCGGCCTCGGGCAGACCGAGGCGCTCCTCGATCATGCGCAGCTGATCGATGTGCGCGCTGAGCAGCGCGCGACGCGTCGCGTCGCTGGTGCGGCCGCGGCGCACACGCCGCTCGAGCTCCCAGATCGTGTGCGCGACCTGCGAGTCGTATTCCGTATCGGATGGACGCGGTAGCTCTTCGGACGGCGTGGTATTCACGCTGGGAGTCTACTTCAGCGACGGCGGGCGCGGCAACCGAGACGGCCGGAGAGCCGCCTCAGACGCTCATGACCGCGGCGCGCTGCTCCTCCAGCGTCGGCTCCAGCCAGTCCAGATCGTTGTCCTCGATGGCGCGGGAAATGGCGAGCAAAGCGAGCTCGCGCTCGTCTTGCACCATGTGCAGCCGCGAGGACAGGTACGACGCGTACGCATGGTAGGACGACGGCGCGCCTTCCCGGGACGCCCGCAGCAAGGGGTCGAGGACCTCCTTTGCACCCGCGACGTCGTCGCGCTCGAGCAGCATTTCGGCATAGTCCAGGCGCGTGCCGGCGCTGTCGGGGTCGAGCTCCAGCGCCTTGAGATAGGCGCGGCGCGCCTTGTCGACATCGTGGGTTTCGTGATGGAGGCTGCCGATCGTGTGGTAGAGCCCCACGTCGTCGAAGGCGTCCAGCTGCAACGCCAGGTACAACTTCTCCAGCGCCTGGCGCGGGCGCCCCAGCTTGTACAGGGACACACCCCACTGCGCCATCAGGTGACCCGAGCGCGGATTGTGATCGAGACCCTGACGCAGGCACTGCAGGCAGTCTTCCGAGCGCCCGCGACGCCAGAGGAGCTGCGCCAGCTCGTACCACGCCCGCCAGTCTTCGGGCTCGCGATCGATGCAGCGCGCATACAGGTCGACGGCTTCCTGAGGGCTCTCGGCGGCATCGAGCGCGCGTCCCAGGTCGAACACCACGTCCGTGGCGTCGGGGTCCTCGCGCACCATCTCCTGCAGAACCTCGACCGTGCGCTGAGGCCGGCGCCCCAGGTCCAGCGCGGCTTCTTGGTAGCGCGTGCCGAGCGCGGCGCGTGCTTCGCGCGCCTCCGCGGGCCAGTCGCGCAGCAACGCCCGAAACTGCTCCTCGACGCTGCCGAGCACGTCGTCGCGCTTCCCGGCCGGCGCGACGGCCTCCGCACGCGACACGTGCTTGCGCTTCTTGCGCGGTGAGAGCGCGC
>JBFJHN010000550.1:0-3085 GCA_041613275.1 Candidatus Krumholzibacteriia bacterium
AACGTGTCCCGTTCCTCCGCAAGCGGCGGACGCAGAGGCCCGAGCTCCAGGTCGGTCTGGGTCGATAGCAGCATGCGCACCGCGAACGCCATGCGCCGGCGCAGCCGCGTCGGCAGGACGATCGCGCCGTCGGGGTCGCGATAGGCGAGCAAGAACGAGTCGGGCCGCGTGGGGTAGCCGTCGAGAACGCGCGCAATTTCAGCCTGCGCGCTCGCGGTCAGCGCTTGACCGATCTCCAGCGCCACCTGTTCGGCCAGCGCCTCCGCGCTGCCGCGTTCGAAGTGCTCGCGCACGGCGCCCACGATGTGCACGACCACGACACCTTGTAGCACCGCACCGATGATGAGAACGCCGAGGAACGCGCCCGCGAACGTGAGGAACAAGCTGGGCGAGCGCAAACGGGCCTTCACGATGCACCGTCCGTCTCGTCTTCGACCGCGTCGTCTTCGACCAGATCGTTGTTCGAGGACTCGGCGAAACGATAGCCCGCACCCCACACCGTCTGGATGTAACGCGGCTTCGCGGGATCGGGTTCGAGCTTGCGACGCAGACGGCTCACGATGCTGTCGATGGAGCGTGTGTCGACCACTCGATCGTGCCCCCACACCTGGTCCATGAGCGCTTCGCGACTGAAGACCCGTCCCGGTCGTGCGGCCATGAAGTGCAGCAGGTCGAACTCGAGGCTGGTGGTCTCGATGCGCGTGCCGTCGACGCGCACTTCCCGACGGTCGGCGTCGATGTGCAGCGCGCCGCGCTCCACGAGCACGTCGCGCGGCTCGAACGCCGCGCGCCGCAGGAGCGCGCGCACGCGCGCGACAAGCTCCTGGGGACTGAACGGCTTCGTCACGTAATCGTCGGCGCCGATCTCGAAGCCCAGCACCTTGTCGCTGTCGCCGGCGCGAGCCGTGAGCATGATGATCGGCACCTGACTCGTCCGCCGCACCTGGCGGGTGACCTCGTGACCGTCGATTCCGGGAAGCGTCACGTCGAGGATGACGAGCGCGGGCTGCGCGCGTTGCAGCACCTGCAGGCCGGCTTCGCCGCTGGCCGCGGTGTCGCAGGCATACCCCGCCGCCTCGAGATTCTTCAACACGAGAGCGGCGATCTTCGGGTCGTCTTCGACGATGAGGATGCGCGTCTGCATGCGCCAAGCTGCGCACGAGGCCCGGCGCTTGTCAAGGAACGCGCTCGGTGCGCCTTACTTCAAGAGCACCAGGCGCTGCGACAAGGCACGCTTCTGCACCACCAGGCGCGCGTGGTAGACACCGCTTGCGACGGCACGCCCGGCGTCGTCGCGCCCGTCCCAAGTCACGCGGTAGTAGCCGGGCGCGACATGCGCGTTGCGCGCCAGCGTGCGCACGCGGCGGCCACGCGCATCGAACACCACGAGCCGCGCAGGCCCTGCGTGTGCGATGCCGTAACGGAGCGTCGTCGTAGGATTGAACGGGTTGGGCGCGGCGCGATCGAGGAAGGTGCGCTGCGGCACGGCGCGCACGACGGTAAGCTCGATCGCACCCTGAACGACGACGTCGCCACCAACGCCGACTTCGGCGACTTCGTAGACGTAGCGCCCCGGCTGCGGCGCAGGCTCGCGGTAGGTGTAGGGCCCGTCGCCCGCGTGCCTCAAATCCGGCACGCGCGCCTGCGCCGCCTCCCCCGCTCGCGCGCGAAACACACGGTAGGCGCTCACGTCGCGCGCGTCGCGCGCTCGCCAGCGCAGGACGATTTCGTCACGCTCCTGCGCAACGGCCAGGTTCGTGAGGCCGACGGGCGTCGAGACGAAGCGGTAGCGCACCGGGATGGCCACAACCGGAGTGCCGGGGTCGTTGGTCTCCAGGAACACCTGACCCTCGTAGAGCGCGGGAGGAACGTTGGCGGCGAACTGCAGCGGCAGCGCCACGTCCACGCCCGCGGGCACCTCGACGCGGCGCGTCGGCCCCGACAGCCACGCCGCGGTCGCGGGTTCGTTCGGGGCGAAGTCCACGAACGTCTCCACCTGATCGTCGAGAGACGCCGCCACCTGCAGGTACACGCGGCGTGGCGAGCCGACGAATTCGAGCGGGAAGCCCACCTCGAGCGCGGCGCTGTTCGGCGGGAAGATCATGCGCGTGGGAATGCCCACGAAGTCGCGATCGAACGTCGAGATGAACGCCGGCGCTCCGAACTGCAGCTGCGCGAAGCGCCCCATCACCAGGAAGTAGTCGAAGCCGTCGTCTCCGGTGCCGAGGTTCGTGTCGGTGTCCAGCCCTACGATCATCGTGAAGTCGGTGGCAATGTTGCCCCAGATGCGATACCCGGTCAGTCGCAGCCACAGCTCGCCGCTTTGGATCTGCGCTTCGAGGTCCTTGAGATCGGGCGTCACGTCCGGGTCGGGCGTATCGGTGAAGAGCAGCTCGTAGGCGGACGCCGTTCCGGGTGGACCGGTGCCCTCGTCCGGGACGACGTACGCCACACGGACGTCGTCGATGCTCTGGCCCGGATCCCCGAGCCAGACGTTCATGTTCAGAAAGCCCGTGCCTGTGTTCGAGAACGTGATCGACGTGTCGAGCGCGGCGGTCTCGTTGACGAGATCCAGCTCGGTGACCGTCGACGCGTATTCGGCGCGGAAGGGTTGTGCCTCGACGTACGGCGTGCGCGCGCTTTCGCCATCGGCGTACACGGCGCTTACGGCGTAACCGTACGTCGTGCCGTTCACCAGCCCGGTGTCGGTGAACGCGAAGTCGTCCACCGGGGATGCGGTGACCCGCGTCGCGTCGTCGAACTGCGGCGGCGTGGCACGATAGACGTGGTAGCCGAGGACGGGATCCCAGGGAAGGAGCGGGCTCGTGCCCGCCGGCGGCTCCCAGGAAAGCGTCACCTGGGCATCCCCGCCGCTTTCGGTCGCAACGCCGAGAGGCACGCCCAGCACCTGGCGCTGCACGACCTCGACGTCGTCGACGAACCAGCCCGGCGCGTTGACGCCGCCGTCCGAGGCGTAGCGCAACCGCAGCGTCGCAGGTCCGCCCAGGTAAAGCGCCAGGTCGAATTCGGCCCGCTGCCAACCGCTGCTCGCACCGTCGTATCCGGGTCCCGCGAGCGCCGCGAT
>JBFJHN010000551.1:0-3061 GCA_041613275.1 Candidatus Krumholzibacteriia bacterium
TACTCTTTGCTGACCGTCTGGTAGTACAGCGTCACCGTCGCTGTCGCGGCTTCGACCGGCAGGAAGTAGGGCGTTTCGTCCCAGTGCTGCCCGTCCGCGTACGAGTACGCGATGGGCGGCGACTGGATGACGGCGAAGTTGGCGTTGGTGAAGCCACGCGGTGGAATGCGGTTGTCGGAGTAGATGGTGTCGTTCAGCACGAAGTGGAACGATGGCCCCGGGGGAAGGCCCAGCGCCGATGCCAAGCCCGGGCTCAGCCCCGGCTTGATCTGGTAGATCTTCTCCTGCGGATCGTGCGACAGCACGGCCGTCGCGAAGTCGTAGGCGCCCGATTCGAACACGGTCTGGCTGGCGGCGTCGAACGCTTCCACGTGCAACCAGATTCTGCGGCCTTCGGGATAGCCGGACGGCAGCTTGTGCGCCGTTTCGTTCGTCACGCGCACCGTCAACCCGAACGTCTGGGGCGTCACCGTGAGCGTTGCGGCTCGTTGGAGCATCGACGTCGCGCGCGCCTTGGCGTCCTGCAACGCGGTGACGTCCACCTCACCCGGGTACATGGCCGGGAGCACGTCCGGGATGAACGTATTGGCTCCCATGAGATCGTGTACCGGCATATCGGGACGCCTCGAAACACCGTTCTCGTTGCAGCCCTTGGCGTCCGCGTCGGGCATGTGGCAGTCCTGGCAGGTCGACACGATGCCGTCCGCCTTGTTGCCCGCGAACTGCGGCGCAAAGACGCCCGTCGACGCGTACTCGCTCTGAGTCCACTCGCTGTACGTGCGCTCGATCGGGAACATGTTTGCCAGGTCCATGTCCGGATGCTCCTGGTTGAACGCGTTTGGCGCGTAGTCACCGGGAGCCGTCTTGACGAACACCGGGTTGCTGACGTCGTGGCACGTGCCGCAGATGTCGGACGAGCGGTGGAACTCCGAGGCCACGAAGCTGTGGCTGGCTTGCGCATCGGCGAACGGCCCGCGACGCAGCGGCGCAGGGTCGGTGATGAACTGCCCGTTTGCGTACTGCAGCGGCAAGGGGACGATGTCCGCGAGGACGTCTTGGTCTTGGGACGGGCTCACGCCCTCCACGTAGTCGTAGTCCACCGCGCGGTGGCAGAAGTCGCACTGGATGCCCTGGCGATCCTTGTCGTTGAGGAGCCCGCCGCTCGTGTCGACCGAGCGACCCTCTTGCCAACCACCCGGCGAGTGACAGCGAATGCACAAGTCGCCCACCGACGGCGCGTCCTGCTCGGCCACGGCCAAGCAAGCCAGGAACAGCGGGTCACGCATGGCCTGGCCCATCATGCTCCCCGACCAGTTGTGCCAGGGCTCGTTGGCAGCGTCGTAGTCCCCATGGCAGCTGCGGCACGAGGTCGGGTTGTCGAGGATGCCGCCCTGGAACGGCTGGGTCCCCGGCAGCTTCATGTCGCGCAGCGTCGTCGGCACGAAGCCGCCGGACAGCGCGTTGATGCTGAAGTCCGCGTCGCTCTCGTCGGAACCGCTGTTGCCGGCGTTGTCCACCGCCTCGACGCGGATGCGATTGACCGAACCCGGTAAATTCGGCACGAACCAGTCGAACGGCGCACCGGGCGCTTCGCTTATCGCCACGGTTTCCCAGGTCGATCCGCCGTCATCGGAAAGGTAAACGTTGACGTGCGAGATTCCGCTCGCGTCCGAGGCTGTGAACGTCACGCTCTCCGTGGCATGAGGGGATACGGCCTCGCCGCCGTTGGGATAGGTCACGGAAACGGTGGGGGGTGTGGTGTCCGAGCCTCCCGTCGGTGTCAAGAAGTTGAGGATCTCCGCCAGCGGTATGTTCGACGTCGAGCCGACGTTGCTGCTTTCCAACCCAGAGAATGTCGGCGTGTTCGAAAAGTTGACGGTGTCGGTGATCTCGACCAGGTTGCTGAAGCCGTCGCCATCCGAGTCGTCGGCTTCGATGGCCAAGATCGCCTGCTGGTTGGTCAGTCCCCCGCTGATCCCGACTTCGATGCCCAACCCGTAGGGGTTGCGGGCCCCGCCCCCCGCAAAGTCGAAGTGGCAGACCCCACAGTGTCTTGAATCGCTGGGCAGCACATCGAGCTGGGTACCGAGCGCGGAGGGATAGGTGTCGAAGAAATCGGCACGGATGGGCGGTCGTGCATGCGCTTCGACCGGGATCATCACGGCAACCAGCGTGAGCCCCAGGAGCGCGACCGATAGTGTTGAGAGATGTCGCATGGGCCACACCCTTCGCGTGAAGCAAACGCGTGCCCCGAACGGCGCACGCGACAAGACGGACTCGTTCCTCCGGAAAGTCTGCGCTCCGAGCCCGTGTCGCAAGCGCTCCGCTGGTGAAAGTGCTTGAATTTTCAATAGATGAATGAGACTCCGATGGTCGAAAAACGGGAAACGGGGCATCGATGCACGCCGTGGCCTCGCGTGCGTGCGATGCCCCGTTTTGCTCGCGAGGACGCGATTCAGGAGCGGCGCTCGAGCGGCGCGTAGTGGCGCTCGTCGGCGCCCAGGTAGATCTGCCGCGGGCGCGCGATTCGCTGCTCCTCGTCCAGCAACATTTCCTCCCACTGGGCCAGCCAACCCACCGTGCGTGGGATGGCGAACATCACCGGGAACATGTCCACGGGAATGCCCATGGCCTGGTAGATGATGCCCGAGTAGAAATCCACGTTCGGGTACAGCTTCAGATCGACGAAGTACTCGTCCTGCAGCGCGATTCGCTCGAGCTCCAGCGCAATGTCCAGCAGCGGATCGCGCCCAGTGACCTCGAAGACCTCGTCGGCGATGTTCTTGATGATGCGTGCCCGCGGGTCGTAGTTCTTGTAGACGCGGTGGCCAAAGCCCATGAGCCGCATTTCGCCGGCCTTGACACGCTTGATGTGGTCCGGCACGCGGTCGACTGAACCGATCTCGGTCAACATCCGCAGCACGGCCTCGTTGGCACCGCCGTGCAGCGGTCCGTACAGTGCCGCTGCGGCGGCCGCCGTGGAGACGTACGGATCCGAAAGCGAGCTGCCAACGCTGCGCATGGCGTTGGCGCTGCAGTTCTGCTCATGCTCGGCGTGCAA
>JBFJHN010000552.1:0-3060 GCA_041613275.1 Candidatus Krumholzibacteriia bacterium
CGCCGCGCCGCTGGTTCACCCACTGGGTCGACCTGGGGGCGCAGTACCGATGAGAAGCGTTCCGGGAAACAGGACGAGCGTGTTCTCCGCCACGAGTGCCGCACTTGCGGCACTCGTGGTGTTCGCGTGGCTCGCGACACCGGGGAGCGCGCGCGCCGAGCCGGCGCCCGACTTCGAAGCGCAGACCGTGGCGGGCGACAGCCTGGCGCTGTCCGATTTCCGGGGTCGCGTCGTGTTGGTGGAGTTCTGGGCCAGCTGGTGTCCGCCGTGCCGCGAGCAGCTGCCGCGCGCAGCAGCGTTGGAAAGCGAGCTCGAGGATCTCGTCGTGCTCGCGGTGAGCGTCGACACGCGTCGTGACCGTCTGGAGCGCTTCATGGAGCGCGTGCAGGTGCCGCGCCGCGTGCTGCTCGACCCGGAAGGTCGCATCGCGGGCCGCTTCGAGGTCGAAGCCATGCCCTGGGCCGTCCTCATCGGCGCCGACGGCGCGCTGCTCTGGCAGGGCAGCCGCATCGCGGAAGGTCGCGGCGCGCTCGACGACGCCATCCGACGCGTGCGTGCCTCCGATTAGTGCAGATCGGACGTGTGCGCGTCCAAGTGGGGAGACGATGTGGATCGCAGAATCGTGAAACGTTCCAAGCGCGCGGTGCTCGTGCTCTGCCTTGCGGCGTTGGCGACCAGCCTGGGCTGCGCCGGCGTCAAGCCGTACCAGCGCGAGTTCCTCGCCGATCGCATCATGGATCCGGCGGCGAACCGCTGGGAGATGGCCGCCGAGCGCAAGATGCTCTCCACCCGCGAAGGCGCGTCGGGTGGGGCGCTGGGAAGCGGAGGAGGTTGCGCCTGCAACTGATCCGCGCACTCCCGCTACGGGAGTGAGCGCAGTCGGAAGCACGGCGCACGGTCACACTCGAGGAGCCCACCGTGAAGTGGAAGCTGCGAACGCTGGTTGTCCTGGGCGTGCTCGCGCTGTGCGCGCCGCGCACGTCGAGCGCACCGACGGTGACGGCCAGCATGCACACGTTCACCGACAGCGAGGAGAATCGCGTCGAAACGTATGCCATGCAGCTGCGTCAGATGTTGCGGGAGGGCTGGTCGCTCAGCCTGCGCACGGCGCTGGATCGCGTGATCCTGCCGCCGCTGCCCGGCCTGCCCGGATCGCAGGAGAACCTCGACGCGATCACGGCGGCGTCGCGCCCCGTGCAGAGCGTCGAGCTCTCGAAGGAAGGCTACAGCAAGATGCGCCAAGAGGTCGTGGGGGGAGTGACGTATGCGCCGCGCGGTCAGGCATGGCGTGCCACGGGCTCGATGTACACGAGCTTCGAGTCCGACTACACCGGCCGGCAGGTCGGCGTGACGCTGGCGCGCGACTTCAACCGCGGCAACACGAACCTCTCGCTGGGTGTGGCGCACGGCTTCGACACCATTGCGCCCGACGTGGACGAGGGACAGCAGGCGACCACACAGGATCGCAACACCGAGGACCTCACCCTCTTATGGACGCAGACGGTGACGCCCAAGACGCTCACCCAGGTGGGCTTCGAGGCCACGTGGGTGCACGGCTTCCAGAGCAACCCGTACCGCGAAGTGTACGCCGGGGGCACACGCGTCCCGGAGCGCCACCCCGAGCGGCGGCTGCGTCAGGCCGTCTTCGGTCAGGTGGATCGCTACCTCATGAGCCGCGCGTCCGTGTCGCTGCGCGCGCGCTACTACAACGACGACTGGGGCGTGCAGGCGGGAACCTTCGACGCACGCCTGCACCAATACGTGGGCGAACATCTCATCGTGCGCTATCGGTATCGCTACCACACGCAGTCTGCCGCGAGCTTCTATCGCGACTTCTACGAGAGCACGAACGGGGTCGATGGTTACGTGTCCGGCGACTACAAGCTGGACGACTTCGACTCCAACTTGTTTGGCGTGAAGTTCAGCGTTCCGTTCGAAGGCCTGTCGGTGAGCCCCTGGGCTCGCGGCCTGGTCGTCGATCTCAAGTACGAGCGCTACTTCGATTCGCAGAGCTTCGCGGCCAACGTGCTCGAGGCAGGCTTCACGTGGCCGTTCTGAGGCCAAGCCGAGGGAGGCTGGCATGTACAGGCCCTGGATTCTCATCGCTCTGACTGCGCTCGTGGCCGACGTGGCCGCGGCGGAGTCCTTCGTGCCGCGGGCACTGGCGCCCGAGCACGGAGTCAACGTTCTCACGCGCGGCGAGGCGGAACGTCTCGTGGGGCGCAAGCTCATGTCCGAGCCGGCCAGCAGCGCCGTCTTCGGCGAGGTCCACCTGTACGACGGCTTTCCGTACGTGGAGGCGCGATGGGTGCACGTCACCAGCGACGCGCGCTGGCAGCGTTTGCTGTACGGCGAGCCCGGCGAGGCGCCGCGCGCCTTCGGCAAGGGCGGCAGCGCGCCGGGTGAGTTCGTCGAGCCGCACGGCGTGGCCTTCGCGCCGGACGGTCGCTTGTTCGTCGTCGACCGCGCGCTCGGGCGCCTGAACGTTCTGAAGCTCGAGCTGCTGGAGAACGGGCCGCAGCTGCGGTTCCTCCGCCACGTCGACGGCCTCGTCCAACCCATGGACGTCACCGTGCACGACGGCGGCACGCCCGCCGACGCGCGCGACGATCGTGTGCTCGTCGTCGAATCCGGTGCGCACCGCGTGTCGCTCTTCGCCATGGACGACGACCAGCCGACCAAGCTGGCCGAGTTCGGTTCGCAGGGTCCGGGGCGCGACGAGTTCCTCTTCCCGCGCGCCATCGCCGTGGGCCGTCGTGACGGCGCGAACGTCGACGAGGTCTACGTCGCCGACGCCGGCAGCCACCGCGTCGTGCGCCTCAACCTGAACGGCAGCAGCCTGGTCTGGGACGCGGCGCTGGATCTGCCGATGGAAGCCACGTCGATCGACACCGACCATCACGGCAACCTATTGCTCGCGCTGCGACGTGAGAACGACGTGTGGAAGGTGTCGCCCGAGCTCGAGCCGCTCGCCGCGTTCAGCGACGCCTCGCACGAGCTGGCCGCTCCGCGCGACGTCGCGGTGCCGTTCGCCTGGGTGCACGACCATCGTGGCGCCGA
>JBFJHN010000553.1:0-3049 GCA_041613275.1 Candidatus Krumholzibacteriia bacterium
CGGGCTCGGCGTGGACACGGCCCGCTTCCACATCCGCAACATCTACGAGAAGTTGCACGTGCACTCCAAGTCCGAGGCGGTTCTGGCCGCCTTCCGCAGCGGTCTGCTTTCCTGAGCGGGCTCTCCGGGCCACCCCGCATGTTCATGCAGCTGCGCCGGTCCGGGGGACCTCGTACCTTCTCGCCTACTTCTGAACGAGTCTCGTGAACCCGTACTCCAAACAGGGGCGCCCGGCATGTCAGTGCACAAGAGATCGAAGCGCCGCCAGCGCTACGAGTCCGACTACGAGGAGGACACCGCGCGGCGCAGAAGGAAAGGGATGCGTGATGACGACGAAGGGCAGGACGACGACACGGACGACTTCGAAAGCGACGATTGGGACACCGAAGACAAGTGGGATGGGGACGAAGACGGCGCCGAAGTCGACGACGACGAAGAAGAGGACGACTGGGACGATGACCGCTGAAGCTCCGAGCCTCGATGGCAAGAGCTTCGACGTACGCCTCGAGAACGCCAACGGTCTTGCCCAGGACGGCCAGCTCGTGTTCCAGCGCGGCACCTTGATGTCGACGGTGCACAAGAGCAGTGGCTTCGACCCGGCGGCGTGCAAGATCAGCATGCAGAGCACGAAGACGCATTTCGAAGCCAAGGCCAAGAGTCCCAAAGAAGGAAACATCGAGTGGGCGGGCGACGTGAGCGGAGACAAGCTGACCGGTCGCCTCGTATGGAAGCTGCAAAGCGGCGAGGTGCGCGAGCAACGTTTTGACGGTCGGCTTTCACGTTGATTCTCGGCCCTCGCCGTGGAAGGCCCCCGGATCCCCCGTCGTCAAGGGGACGACGCACGGCGTCGTCGCACGAGGATCCGGGGGCTGGATGGAGTCTGGTTGGGTTTCGTTCACTTTTTTGATTCGGAGGGAGTTCGATGAAATCGTTCGGTCGGTTCCCGACGTGGCGGAACGTGCGTCCGGCGCGCGCTCTCGCGTGGGGGTTCGCGGCCGGTCTCGTGGTGGGTGCCGTGGGCTGGAGCAAGGCCCGCGAGCGTCCCGTCCCGCGTTCGAATCCGTCCGTCGCATCGGTGGCGCCGGTGGACGGCATGCCTCTGGATGCGCGGCTCGTTTCGCGCGGTGAATACCTGGTCACGATTCTCGCGTGCAACGATTGTCATACGCCCTGGGTCGAGGGTCCCGATGGCGCGGGACCGGACATGACGCGCCGGCTCTCGGGACACCCGGAGTCCGTCATCATGCCGGAGCCGCCGAACCTCGGTGACGATGGATGGGCCTGGATGGGCGCTGCGACGAACACCGCGTTCGCCGGCCCCTGGGGCGTCTCGTACGCGTTCAATCTCACGCCCGACGAGAACACCGGGTTGGGGATCTGGACGCTCGACATGTTCAAGGGTGCGCTTCGGACGGGTAAACACTTCGGTGTCGCGCGCGACATCTTGCCGCCGATGCCTTGGCACTTCTACGGCAAGATGACCGACGAGGACATCGAGGCTGTGTACACGTACCTGCGCAGCATCCCGCCGGTCCACAACCGCGTCCCGGAACCGATCGTGGCGGAGACGCCGCAGATGTAGGTGCCCGACCGCGCACCGACCGGACCTGGCTCGACGACGTGCATTCTCTGTAGATCGCGCGACCGGCAACACAGATCACGTCGTCGAGCCTCTCCATTTGGCTTTCACCTTGACTTGACCGCGCCACGCCGAGATTCTTCAACCTCGTCAAAACGCATCCGCTCGCCAGGAGCTGCCGCATGGCTGGAACGGGACCGCAAGAGCACTCCAGCCCGCCTCCCGAACGCGTTGCCCACTATCGAATCGTGCAACGGCTCGGCGCCGGCGGCATGGGCTCGGTGTACGAGGCCGAGGACGAGAAGCTGCATCGCCGGGTGGCGATCAAGAGCATCCATCCCGAGCTGCATGACGAAACGCATCGGCGACGCTTCTGGCGCGAAGCGCGCAGCGCCGCTCGCGTCAATCATCCGCACGTTTGCCAGATCTACGACGTCGTCGAGACCGACGGCGAGATCCACATCGTCATGGAGCTGCTCGAGGGAAAGCCGCTCACGGAACGCATCGCCGACGGCAAGCTGCCCATGCCGGAAGCGCTGCAGGTCGGCCTCGAAATGGTGGAGGCACTCTCGGCGCTGCACGAGCGCGGCATCGTGCACCGCGACCTCAAGCCGTCCAACGTCTTTCTCACCGCGCACGGCGTCAAGCTGCTGGACTTCGGTCTGGCGCGTCCGTTGCAGCCGCGCGAGGACGACGACGTCGACATCACCCAGGAAGGCAAGGTGCTGGGGACGCCGCGCTACATGGCGCCCGAGCTGTGGGCGGCGCAGCCCGCCGTGCCGCAGAGCGACCTGTTTTCTGTGGGCGCCATCCTGTTCGAGATGCTCAGCGGAACCCCGGCTTTCCGCGGCCGTTCTTTCGCGGCGATCAGCTGGTCGTTGCTGCACGACGAGCCGCCAACCCTCGCCGGTGGGCCCGAAGTGATGGCGACGGACCGCGTCATCCAGCGCGCGCTCGCGAAGGATCCGCGTGAACGCTATCCCAGCGCAGCGCGCATGGCGCGCGACTTGCGCCGTGCCCTGCATTCGGCGGGCGAAGACCTCGACCGCACGGTCGGCACCGCGACACGCATCGTCGTGGCGCCTTTTCGCTTGTTGCGCGCCGACGACGAAATCGAGTTTCTCTCCTTCGGTCTGCCGGATGCCATCACCACGTCGCTCGCCACGGTCGACTCGATCGTGGTGCTCTCGGGGCAGAAGGCCAGCCAATTTGCGGATGCCGACCTGAACTTCGAGGCTCTCGACACGGCGGGCGTCGATCTGGTTCTGACCGGGACGCTGCTGCGCGACGGCAAGGAGCTGCGTGTGACGACGCAGCTGATCGAGGTTCCCTCGGGGGAGCTCAAGCGCTCCGCGGTTTCGCAGGCGCCGCTGCACGACATCTTTGCGCTGCAGGATCGCCTGGCGCGCGAGATTCTCGCGGCGCTCGGAATCGTTCCGGAGCCGCGTGCGGCGCTGCAGCGCGACCAGC
>JBFJHN010000554.1:0-3045 GCA_041613275.1 Candidatus Krumholzibacteriia bacterium
CGTCGTCTACGGCATCCTGTCCAACGGCGCGACGACGGTCATGTACGAGGGCGCGCCCAACTACCCGGACGAGGAGCGCTGGTGGCAGCTGATCGACCGCTACCAGGTGTCGATCCTGTACACGGCGCCCACCGCGATCCGCAGCTTCATGAAGTGGGGCGACCACCACCTGAAGCGCTACTCGCTCAAGTCGCTGCGCCTGCTGGGCAGCGTCGGCGAACCCATCAACCCCGAGGCGTGGATGTGGTACCACGAGGTCATCGGCAAGGGCCGCTGCCCCGTCGTGGACACCTGGTGGCAGACGGAGACCGGCGCCATCATGATCACACCGCTTCCGGGTGCGACGCCCACGAAGCCGGGATCGGCGACGCGCCCGTTCTTCGGCATCGTCCCCGACATCGTCAATCGCGACGGCAGCTCGGTGGGCTCAGAGGGCGGCGGTCTGCTCGTCTTGCGCAAGCCGTGGCCGTCGATGTTCCGCACGCTGTACGGCGATCCCGACCGCTTCGTGAAGCAATACTGGAGCGACATCCCGGACTGCTACTTCACCGGGGACGGCGCGCGCCGCGACCCGGACGGGTACTTCTGGATCATGGGCCGCGTCGATGACGTCATCAACGTCAGCGGCCACCGCCTGGGAACGATGGAGATCGAGAGCGCGCTCGTGAGCCACGCGGTCGTGGCCGCGGCCGCCGTCGTCGGCCGCCCGGACGATCTCAAGGGTCAGGCGATCGTCGCCTTCGTCACCCTGGACCAGGGTCACAAGCCGAACGAGTCGCTGCGCGGCGAGCTGCGCGAGCACGTCGTGCACGAGATCGGTGCGCTGGCGCGTCCGGACGAAGTGCGCTTCACCGAGGCGCTGCCCAAAACACGCAGCGGCAAGATCATGCGCCGCCTGCTCAAGGACATCGCCTCGGGACAGGAAACCATCGGGGACACGACCACGCTCGAGGATTACTCGGTGTTGGCCAAGCTGCGCGAGTCCGACGAAGCGTGACGCTTCACGCTTCCGGAACGAATCGCGCGAGCGCGTCGGCGGCGTGCACGCGGAGGCGGTGCAGCTCCCGGTAGGGTTCGTGGCATGCCTTCGCTCCCGCCGCCGCGTTGGCGAACGCCAACGCCGACTCGGGCGCCGCGCCGCGCAGCAGCGCGAACGCGAAGCTCGCCCCGAAGACATCGCCGCATCCAGTCGGGTACGCCGGCTCGGGATTCTCGGCCGCAGCGAGACGCAGCGTGCGCACCTCGCCACCGGCGCGCCAGGCGCCATAGCATCCGCGAGCGCCCAGCGTGATCAGGACCCCGCGCGGCCCCAGATCCACGACGCGTCGGGCCATCTCGTCGACGGGGCAGCCGTCGCCGAGAAGCGACGCCTCTGTCTCGTTCATCTGCACCCAATCGGCGCACGCCACCCACGCCTTCCAATCGGGCGGCTTCCGCAGAACCCGGCGCCCGTCGTCCTCGAAGCCCAGCGTCAGGCTGTGCACGTCCAGCTGAAGGCCTGTGAACGCGCGTGCGCGCAACGCGCGCAGGGTGTCGAGCTCGATGTCGCGACCGGACGTGAGGTTGACGAGCATCCAATCCACGTCGTGGACCGCCTCGCAGTGCACCGCCGAAACCGGAGGCACGAGGCCGACGAGAACTTCCTCGCGTTCCTCAGCGCTGCGGTACGTGAGGTAGACGTGATTGTTCGCCACGGGCACGCGACGCAACGCCGAGCGGTCGAAGCCGGGCAAGTCGAGCGCCGCGTGGATGGTGTCGTACGCGTCTTCGCCCACGTTCGCCACCGGGACGATGCGCGCGCGGCCTTCGAACAGCGACGCGAGCGTCAGCAGAGCATAATGCGTTCCGCCGAGGTTCTCGCTGCGCGAGCCGTCGGCGTACACCGTGGTGTCGCGGGTGAGCGTGCCGAGAACGGCGATGGACGGACGTCGCGTGGCATCGGACATGGCGCGCGAGTCTAGCACGCCCCGCACGCGCGCTCAGGAAGTCGCATGCGGGGGCGTGCCGTCGAGCAGCGTGCGCACGAAGGTGTCGACGTGCGCTTCGACGGAGCGAAAGGCGCGCTCGTAGCCCTCGGAGGGGCCGCCGTACGGGTCGTCCACCGGCCACACGTGCACGGGGATGTCGCCCGCGATGCGCAGGATCTGATCTTCGACGTAGTCGTCCAGCGCCACGAGGACGTCGGCTGCAACGGCCATCTCCGGGGTGAGCATGCGCGCACGATGCTGCTCGAGGGACAAACCGTTCTGGGACGCGACGCGCAGCGTTCCCGAGGCGGCACGGTTGCCGGGGACGGCGCCGACGCCCGCCGAATGGGCGTGCCACGGGGGCGCCAGGCGCGCGCGCTGCAGCTCGCGCCGCAGCAGTGCCTCGGCCATCGGACTTCGACAGATGTTGCCGTAGCAAACGACGAGAACGTTCTTCGTCTGTTGCGCGTTCAAGCGACCGTTCCCTTCGTGGCATCTCGCCGCCGCACGGGTCGTGCCCCCGAACCCCGAGCGCGCGATCCTCACACTTCTCGTGCACGCAGGATGCCACAAGATCACGCCCTCCGCGCGCCGAGATGCGCGCCGGGCCCCGACGACCCGGGGCCTGCTGTGAGACGGGGCTTTGGAGCCGGTCCAGGCGTCTGCTAGAGTCGCGTGATGGAAAAGAACATGCGCCTGCGCGCGCAACCGGTCCGGACGCGCAAGCCGCGCGTCGTCGTGGTCGGCCTGGGTCCGATCGGCGTCGAGCTGGGCCGCCTGGTGGTGGCGCAGCCCGACGCGTTCCAGCTCGTGGCCGCGGTCGATCGCGCCCCCCATCTCACCGGGAGACCTCTACGCGATCTCTTCGGCAAACGCGCGCCGCGCGGCAACGTGACGGCGGAACCTCCTGCGCCTCGCGGAGGCACTGGGCTTGCGTTCCTCACGACGACGAGCTCGATTCGAAGCGTCGTGCCGACTCTCGAAGCGTTGCTCGAGCGCGGATACCACGTCGTATCGTCCACCGAAGAGCTGTCCTATCCGCCCCTGCGTGAGCCGCGGCTCGCCGCACGCATCGACC
>JBFJHN010000555.1:0-3040 GCA_041613275.1 Candidatus Krumholzibacteriia bacterium
ACTACGACGACCTGGAGATCGTCGGGACGTTGGTGTGGAAGGAACACTTCGATTACGGCGACATGACCGGCTGGAACGTGACCAATCCGTATCGCGCTGGTGACAGCCCGGTGACGCTCAAGACGAGCGGTTCGGAATGGGTCTCGCCAGGCTACAGCCTAAAGGTCTCGAGCCCCCAAGCGAATGGTTATAGCGGCCGGGCCATCGGCCCCGACCTTCCCATTGACATTACGCAGCCTTTCCGCGTCGAGTTCTCGTTCCGATACGGCAGCTTCCACTGGTATCACCTCGTACGCTTTGGACCCATCGCGCTGACGATGGATTACGCGTCGATCAGACTGCGCTACCACGCAAACGGTGTGTGGGGATACCTGGGCAGCCAGTCGTTGGGATCGCTTTGTTCACCCAACCATTGGGCGCGGTTCCGAATCGAAGTGAATCCGAACCCACCGAACGGAACGTATAGCGTGTACATCGACGATGTTCTCGCAGGGACGGTTGACTACGGAACGCATGACACAGGTTATCGGGGTTTTCACCTCCTCGAGACGAGTGGGGGAAATGTCGATTATCTTCAGAATGGTCACTACGACAACTTGTTGATTGCCGGTCAAGAATGGGTGCCCACTGATGCCTTTGGCGCCGACGACCGAGTGGGAAGCACGCCTAAACACGTCACACTGCTGCAGAATGCACCCAACCCGTTCAACCCGGTGACGACAATTCGCTTCGATCTGTCTCACGACAGTCATGTGACGCTTCGCGTCCACGACGTGACGGGACGCCTTGTTCGAACGTTGGTTGACCAGCGGCTCGGGCCCAAAAGGCATGCGGTCGAGTGGAATGGCGTCGACGAGCACGGAAGGCACGTGCCGAGCGGCGTCTACGTATACCGATTGGGGACTTCTGGTTTCATCGGTTCACGCATGATGGTCTTGTTGAAGTAGGCGAAACATCGGTCCGCCATAACGGGGGCTGCCTCGCCACCGCTGTTGGCACGTCGAGCCCATCCGGTGACCGACTGGCAGAGTTCGCCAGAACCTGGCGGCCGTCGACGGATCGGGTTGTAGTACGCGCGAGTCGCGCGCGCTCAGAACCGCGGTTTGTCACGCAGGTCACTTCGAGAAAAGCGTCAGTGAAGCTCCAGGCACGCCGGCGCCGCTGAGCCGAGCTCCTGCAGTGCATCTTCGAAGTCGATACGCTGCGCTGTCTCCGCTGCGGGCGAAACATGAAGATCGTCGTGCTCGAGCACCGCGCCATCGACACCATTCTCAAGCCATCTGCGCAAACAGCGACCAGAACCCGCGTGCCTGCCCGCACACGACGACCTCACGGTGGCCTCCACGTTGGTCGAAGTCCTCGACGGATGCCGTTCATTGGGACACAATGCGGTCATTGGGCAGGTGACAGGGCTTTCGATTGCGAGGATCAGCGATGATCGAGAACAAACGTTGGCTGCTTGCGCTGCTGGTTGCGTTCGGCGGCTGTTCTGGAGATGCCGACCACTCCAGCGACACCGTCCCGGCGGGCGAGACAGTGACGATCGCCGGCATGTCGAACACGGTGCGGGTGGGCAATCTGCTGTTCGGGGGACAACCCTCTCAGGACGCGCTGCGGACGCTCGCCGAGCAAGGTTACCGCGCCGTAGTCACGACTCGCGGCGCCGATGAGCTCACGTGGGACGAAAAAGCGTTGGTCGACTCCCTGGGATTGCGCTTCGTGAGCATCCCCATGCCCTACCCGATCACCGCCATCACGGACGAACAGCTGGACGCCTTCGACGCCCTGATGGAAAGTACCGACGAGCCGATGGTGCTGCACTGTGGCTCGGGAAACCGTGTGGCGGGCCTGTGGACCGTTTGGCTGGTCGAGCGCAAGGGCCTCGACCCGGACGAGGCTCTTCGGCTTGGCGACAGGGCTGGGATGACGCGCATTCGCCCGGTCGTGGAGGAGCGGCTGAAAGTACCGCCCATCGAGTGAAACCCGAGTCGCACAACCCGCTTGGCGATAACTCTGCGGGGCAACGAAGAGGCGCATGCATCGGGCGCCGGAGTGCTCAGCTCGACAGAATGCGGATCTGCTCTCGGATCGCAGCATCGATCGGCGTCTCGGGTGCGTGCGCATGCGGGACATATGCCGCACTGGAGGCCAACACGTAGGGTGCCCAACGCGGTGCGGCGTGGCCGAACTCCTCACGGACGGCGGCGGCAAACTTGTACTGATGGCTGTCGTAGCCGCAACGGAACACCTGGCGTTGTGTCAGATCGAGGTAGCGCGGAATCTGATCACCGTCCTTGGCGAGCTGCAATACCCCACGCGCCGCGCCGAGACGATCATCAACGGCGGCGGCAAGGACGTCGCCGGGTGTCATCTTGACGCGAGCAGCCTCCAGCGTTTCGATACGAACTCGCGTCGCACGCTCGCTGCCGCGCCCCGAAAGGAAGTCCCGAAAGAGGACCTGCCAAGTCGCACACTGAACAAGCATGAGCTGACGTGTCTCGCTGCGACGCGTCGTGCGGGCAGCCGTGTGCAAGGCATTCAGAGAAGTCAGCGGATGGACCGCGAGCAGTCCCGGATTGTGAAGGAGCTGCTCGCAGGCGAACAGACGTAGTCCGTCCCACAGCTGCGTTTCCACGTCGCCACGCTCGAGATGGGCGATCATGGCCGCACTCGCATCGTCGATGGTTGCTGCACGTAGCATCTCGAGCACGCGGAGGCTCGCATCGTTGTCCCCGGACGCGCGGGGAGCCGGCTTCGAATCTTGCACCGCAGCCCGGTTCCCGGGAAACGCACGCGTCGAAGGGTCGCGCGGGTCGGAGAGCAGACCACGAACCATGGAGCGCAATACCGGCTGCGCGTTGTGCCAGCCGAGCTGAGGCATCATCCGATAGGCGTGCGCAACGTAAATGGCGTTGTGTCCGATGTCCGCGAAGCTGCGAGCACCGTACTCCCAGAAGAGTTCGAAGAGCTCGTCCACCCCAAGAACGGCGTGAAGTGAACAGACCGCTCGGTCTGCCGCTTCGACGTCCCACTCCTCCAT
>JBFJHN010000556.1:0-3034 GCA_041613275.1 Candidatus Krumholzibacteriia bacterium
CGCCATGGGTGTTCGATGGGTCCGTGTAAGGTTCTTCACAACGGGTTCATCCTCTCGGGAATCTTGGGGCGGTCTCGTGCCCCAGTGTGTCGAGCCCCGTGCCGCGTGTCCAGGAAGGACGACTGTTGCAACACGGGGCCCGGTGCACGCGCCGCGTCGGTTGACGACGAAACGATGGACGCAGCGCGCTGCGGCTTCAACCCACCGCGTGTTCTTCGATGTCGACGGGCGTTTGCCTACTTCAAGGCGAACGGCGGCTGGTGAACCACAGTCCACTTGCGCGTGGTTTGAACTTAAGAAGGGATGTGCGGCGGAGCATCCGGGCGTGCCCGGATTTCGGCCCTCGAGCGGCGTCCATCTCCGGGGAATCCCGGATGCAGCTGCAGCTGGAGCGTCTGGTTCCCGTCCTCGGTCGCCGTCGGCGAAGAACGCCTCTCAGTTCTGGCGCGTGACGAACGAGAACGAGTACGGTTCCTTCATCCGGTCTCCATGCAAGTCGGTGGCCTGCGTCGAAATCGTCACCGTGTACTTCGTGTCCGGTTGGTAGGCAGCCGTGGGACGGAACACGATCTGCTCCGGCACCTCGTACGTCGTTCCCCCGTATCGAATGGAGCCGCTCACCGCGGGCGAGATGGAAAACGCCGCGCGCGCCGACGCCAGCGTCACGTAGCTGTTGAAGCTGACCGTGATCCGACTCCCCGGCGCCACGAACACCTGGGCGTTGGCCGGCGACGTCGAACGCACGCGAAACGGCGCGGTGCGGAACGCGAAGCTGTAGTCCTCGCCCATGGGAATGCCGTCGAGATCCTTCGCGGTTCCCGTGACCTCCACCTGGATCTCGGTGTCGGACAGCAAGGGGCCGCCGGTGTGGATGCGCATGACGTTCTGCGCCGGCCACAGGAACACAGCGTTCAACGGCGGCGTGATGCGCGTCGCGGCCTCGGTCGACGTCGGGTTCATGCGACGCGGAAAAGTCAGCTGAATGCCGCGTTGGTACAACGGATCGATGTCGATGTCCCCGTGTACCGGATCGGTCTGGATGCCGTAGATCGTCACGTACGACTGCACGGTCGAAAAGCTGAAGCGCAGCGGAAAGCGCAGATGGTTGCCCATCGTGTCGCGGGCCGCGGTCGACAGCACCACGTCATACGTCGTGTCCACGTAGGAGTCCTTTCTCGACACCGAATAGGTCATCGAGCGGATCTTGCTGAACGTGGTGATCGTGGCTCCGGGTTCGAAGGCGCCGGCGGGATCGTCCGGGAACGTCGTGCGATGCGGTGCGCGCGTGAACTGCCCCCAGAAGAACACGCCTTCGCTGGGAGGGTCGGTCGAGAACGCCGACTCGACGCTCTCGCGATCCATGGGACGCTCGAACAGAATCGAGATGGCGATCCGGCCATGACGCCAATCGTGCACGACTTCGCTGCGGTCGTCGGGGTAGTGCTGGTCGACGAGGTTCGGAACGGTTGACAGCTCGATCTCACCGACCGACGTGATGCCGCCGCCGTGGACCATGACGTCCTTTTCGGTGTGGATGCGGTAGTCCGACGCTTCGATCGTCAAATCGTAGTTGCCGGCGCGCAGGCCGCGAAAGACGAACGAGCCGTCGGATTGGATCGGCGCCGAGGTGATCGGCCAGATCTGGCTGACGCGAACCTCGGCGCCGCTTTCGCTGGGAACGACCCGTCCAACGAGATCGCCGTGCAGGAGGCCGGACGGATCGACGCCGTCGCGATACTCCACGATGCGCTCGTTGCACGCGACGAGCCCCGCGGCCAACGCCAGCGTGATGATTCGAATCTTCCACATGATCGTCCTCCGCTCTCCGGCCGTGATCCGACGGATCCGATTGCGGAAGCAAGCGATTCGATGTGGATTTCGCGCGGATTCGCAGTCATGGCCGGCGGTCCTGGCGTGCTGCGCGCACCCGGAGGCGTTGAGGGGCGGGCGCAGCGGCCTCGAGGAAACCGTGTATCGGCGGTGCACCTTGAAACAAGCGCTTGCGGCAGGATTTGTCAAGGTGGTGCGCGTGGCGAGCGATCGGCCGGTGCATCGGTCCCACCGGGAGGGGGTGAGCGCGGTCACGCGAGTGCGTGCCATCCGACGTGCAGGGTCAGATGACCACGTCGAGCTGGGAGCCCAACGGCCGGCCTTGGGCCACTTCCGTCGCGATCTCCTTCTCGAGGCGTTCGACCTCGTTGCGCAGCGCCTCCACCAGACCCTTTTGCGACGTCCCCTCCCCGAAGAGCATCTGCTGCAGATCGCGCGTCGAGCGCTTCAACGCCCGCGCCAGCTCGCGGCGATCCACGTCGAGGACGTCGCCCTCCGGATGGACGAAATCGAAATCGAACCCGAGCTGTGTCTTGAGACGCAAGGGCTCTTGCTCTTCATCCGCACTGGCGGGTGTGCCGGTCAGGGACTCGAAGGCCTGGACGAGCGCGTTCTTCAGGCTGCTGCGCACTCCCAAAGCCCGTTCGCCCACGGCGCCCTCGAGCGGTACGGCATACACGCTTCGAAGGGCACGCGCCACCTCACCGAGATCGCTGCGGAACAGGCGTTCGCGCGAGAAACGCACGCCGCGTCGTCTCCCCGAGCCGCTGCTCGGCGCGGCATACGTGCCGGGAGTGATCTGGAGCACGTCGAAGAAGTCGCTGGTCTCGTTGTCGAGAACCAGATCGGCACCCGTCGTCGTGCTCTGCAGTTTGACCACCTTCGAGCCCGCGTCGAACGAAGCCGTGGCGCCTGCCGCCGACGCGTTGATGCGCTGCAGCACGTCGTCGAGGCTGTCGGCGTTGACGTCCACCGACAGCTGCACGCCGTTGATGCGAAACGTGCCGGTCTGGATGCTCGACAGCGCCAAGACCTGCGCGATCGGAACGAAGCGCTCGTCGTCCAACCCCGTAACAGCGCTCGCGCCCGAGATCTTCATGGCGTCGAGAAAGCCCGAGGTGTCGTTGCTGAAGTCGATGCTTCCAGCCGATCCGGGCGTGTCATGGTCGAACACCAGCGTTTCCGTGGCCGCGTCGAAGCTCCC
>JBFJHN010000557.1:0-3030 GCA_041613275.1 Candidatus Krumholzibacteriia bacterium
GACCAGTACATGATGGCGGAGGGCTTGTGCACGCCCCACTTGCGCACCGACAAGCCCTGCATGGAGTGGAAGAGGTAGAGGTCGTAAGGCGCCGGTGGACCCGGACTGCGCTTGAACTCGACCTCGCACGAGAAGTGCTCGTCCAGGACGACCTCGACGACGCTGAACAGGATCGTCGGCAGCTCGAGGATCAAAACACGCCGGCGCTCGCCTTCGATCTTGGTCTCCTCGACGCGGATGCGCAACGTCTGGCCGCCCACCGTCGTCGTGCTGTCGAGGTCCGTGGAGACGTCGTAGTGCACGCACATGCGTCCCAACCCCATGCGCCCACGCTTCATCCGCGCGATGGGATAGACGCCGGGATCGGTGTAGCGGGCAAACGCCTCGCGCAGCGCGTCTTCGGAGGCTTCGTAGACCCGGTCGGGAGCCGTGGCGAACTCCACCATGTAATGGATCGAGTTCACCGTGAGCATGCGCGAGAGCAGGTGTGCTCGGCGCCGCGCTTCACGGGTGTGACCGGGGACGCCCAGCTGGCCGCCGCGCATGGCGACGTCCATGCGTTCCAGGAGCGCCTGGTTGAACTCGGCGTAGGCGCGGCCGAGCGAGTCGGCGTCGGCTTGGGTCAGCGTGACAACTGGAACGCCGGGATCGTCCGCACACAGCGGGCAGTGTCCATCGCTCGCTGGAGAGAGGGGAGGCAGGTCGGCCGTCAGGCGTTCCGGCGGCACCGGATCGACCAGCGCCGCGCCGGCGCCTGCCGAATCGGCCGGCAGACTGGAAACGACTACCAGTGCGCACACGCCGAGCCCCAGGCCGAGCCCGAGCGCGAGCCGCAATCCCGCGCGCCGCATCGATTTCAAACGCATCGTGCGCATCGTTCCCGCCATCCGTGCATCTCGTTTCCACTTTGCAACATGCGCACCGGCGTCTGGTAGAATACACGTGTTCGGAGCCCTCTCAAATCACTCGCTCCATCCCCGGGAACAAACATCGTGCGCCCACTTTTCGTGTTCGTGGTCTTGTGTGCATTTTCCGTCCAGACGAACGCCGCCGTCGTCATCAACGAGCTCTACCCGAACCCGGACCCCGAGCCGGACAACGACAACGAGCGCGTGGAGATCTACAACACCGGCCCTGACCCCATCGATACGACCGGCTGGGCCATCGAAGACGCCGCCACCATCGACGACGCGCTCATTCGGCGGCGCATTCCCGAAGACTTCGACGCGGCTTTTGGCACCGATCCGGTCCTGCAGCCGGGCGAGTTTCGCGTCGTACGCGGGACCGGCCAAGGCTACCTCAACAACGGCGGCGATACCGTCTACCTGGTGTCGAACCGCACGGGGAACCTGAGCGCCGTCGTCGACCAAGTCGCCTACGGGTCGACCGTTCCGGGCCAGTGCTGGGCCAACAACCCGGACGGTGCCAGCCCGGCCAACTTCGCTTGGCGCAGCTGCACGCTCGGGGTGTCGAACTGCGCCTCGGACGCCGTGCCGCCCGCCGCGGTGAGCGCGCTCGCCGCTGGCGCCGGCGCCTTCGAGGGCGAGGTGGACCTGACATGGACGGCGGTGGGCAACGACGGCAACGGCGGCGGAGCCGCCTCGCTGCACGTGGTCAAGTACAACACCGTGCCCATCGACGACACCAACTTCGACACCTCCGCCGACGCCTTCAACGAGCCGCTGCCGGGCACGCCCGGGACACAGCACGCGATGACGGTGTTCGACTTGGACCCGCTCCAGACCTACTGGTTCGCGATCAAGGTGCTGGACTGCCAGAACAGCTCACCGTTGTCTACCACAGTGCCGTCCGCCCAGCCCGGAACGACGCCGCTGCCCTATTTGGATCGCACCGTCGGACTGCAGCACTACTACGGCAACCTGCATTCGCACACCGGCTATTCGGACGGCGTGCAGACGCCTACGGCTGCATACAACTTCGCGCGCAATTTGGCTCCCACGCCGCTCGATTTCCTGGCCGTCACCGACCACAACCACACTTTCGCGGGGCCGATGACGCCGGCGCTGTACGCGATGGGATTGAGCGACGCGGCCAGCGCCAACGACGACGGGTCCTTCGTGGCAATCTACGGGCAAGAGTGGGGGCTGGCGGCCAACGGCCACGTGAACATCTTCGAGGCACCCGTTCTGTTCGGCTGGCAGGGGGGCAACTTCGACGTCTTCGTGGCCGAGGACGACTACCCGGGGCTGTACGCGGCGATCCAGGCCAATCCAAGCCCTTGGGGTGCGCTGGCCGAGTTCTGCCACCCGAGCGCCGACGACTTCGACGCCTATGCCGTAACCGCCGCGGGCGCCGAGGTCATGCGGGGCATGGCGCTGGTCAGCGGGCCGGCGTTCTCCACCGCCACGGACGAGAGTGACATCGGCACCACCAACTTCGACGCCAGCTTCCAGGAGGCGCTGGACAACGGCTTCTTCGTCAGCCCGTGCGGCGACCAGGACAACCACAACGCTACCTGGGGCGCGGCGACGGAAGCGCGCACGGTGGTGCTGGCGCAAGCGCTCACGAAGAGCGACATCATGGGCGGCATCGCCGGGCGACACACGTATGCCACGCAGGATCACAACGTCACCGTCGACATGGCAGTCAATGGTTGGCCGATGGGTTCGCGCTTCGACGTCGTGCAGGGAAGCGGCGTGGACTTCGACATCGACGTGTCCGATTCGGACGTCGAGGGCGTGCAGAAGTTCGAGCTCTTTCGCGCCACGCCCGGTGGCGTGGCCGCGGCGCTCGTGGCGACGGCGGAGAACGTCGACCGTTTCGTGCACCGGGACGAGGAGATCCCGGCGCCCGGAGTCGGGGCCAAGAGGATCTATTCCCTACGCATCACGCAGGACGACAACCAGCGCATCTGGACGGCACCCGTCGAGGTGACGTTCGACACCCAGGTCGCGGTGGGCGAGCTGCCGGTTGCGCCGCGCTTTGCGCTGTCCCTCGAACCGGCGCGGCCCAACCCGTTCAACCCCGGCACCGAAATCCGCTTCCATCTCGGAAGCCGCGTGGAAGGCC
>JBFJHN010000558.1:0-3030 GCA_041613275.1 Candidatus Krumholzibacteriia bacterium
AAACGATGCGCATCAACCTCGAGGCCGTGTATCGGGTGACGCGCGCGGCGCTGCCTTTGCTGCGTCGGAGCGCGCACGGTGCCATCGTCAACGTGGCCTCGACGGCTGCGCAGCGCGGCGAGGCCGAGCACGCGCACTATGCGGCGAGCAAGGCCGCGATTCTGGGTTGGACGAAATCGTTGGCGGTCGAGCTGGGGCCGGACGTGCGCGTCAACGCCGTGGCGCCGGGCTGGGTGCAGACGGACATGGTGACCGAGGCGCTGGGCGATCCCGAGCGCGTGCAGGCCGTGCTGCGTGAGATCCCGCGCGGCCGCATCGGCGCGCCCGAGGACGTGGCAGGGGCCATCGTGTTCCTGGCTTCGGATCTTGCCGCGCACATCACCGGCGAAGTGCTCAACGTCAACGGCGGGTCGGTGCGATGCGGTTGAAGCGATTCGGCATGGCGTTTTTCGTTGCCTGCGTGCTGGGCTTGCACGTGGGCGCGGCGGGCGCCGACACGCTCGCCTCCGAGGCGTTCGCCGACGCGACGGCGGAGCGCCAGACCGTGGCGCGAAGCGACGGCGCCATGGTCGTCAGCCGTCATCCGCTGGCCACGCGTGCCGGTGCGGCCGTGCTGCGTGACGGGGGCAACGCCGTCGACGCCGCCGTCGCCGTGTCGATGGCGCTGGCCGTCGTCTTGCCGCAGGCGGGCAACATCGGCGGCGGCGGGTTCCTGCTCTATCACCGCGCGCAGGACGATCTGTTCACCTTCGTCGACTACCGCGAAACGGCGCCGTCCGCCACGCACCGCGATTTCTATCGCGACGCGGACGGTCAGCTCGACACGCGACGCTTGCGCACGGGGCACCAGGCGTCGGGTGTTCCCGGAACGGTCGCGGGCTTGCACCTCGCGTGGTCGCGCTACGGGAGCCTGCCGTGGGGACGTCTGCTGGCGCCGGCCATCGAGTTCGCCGAAGAGGGCTTTCTTGTCAACGACGAGCTGCGGCGTTCCATCGAAGGCGAACGCGAAAGGCTAGCGCAGTTTCCCGGCGCGCGCACGCTGTTGCTGCCGGAGGGCGAGCCGCTCGAAGTTGGCGCGCGTGTCGTGCAGCCGCAGCTGGCCGCCACGCTGCGGACGCTCGCCGAAGACGGGCCGCGCGCCTTCTACGAAGGTGCCATCGCCGACGCGTTGGTGGCCGAGATGCTGCGCGGCGGCGGCTTGATCAAGCACGAGGATTTGGCCGCCTACCGGGCGCTGGAGCGGCAGCCGCTGCGCGGACGCTATCGCGATCTCGAGCTGGTGAGCGCGCCGCCGCCCAGCTCGGGAGGCATCACGCTCTTGCAGATTCTCGGCCTCCTGCAGCCGTTCGAGCTTGCGACGCGCGATCCCCGCCCGCTGATGCAGATCCACCTGATGGTCGAGGCCATGTCGCGCGCCTTCGCCGACCGCAACACCTACCTCGGCGACCCGGGTTTCGTGCGCGTGCCGTTGCACGGGCTGCTGGCGCCCGAGTATCTGGCCGAGCGCGCCCGCTCCATTTCGCTCGATCGCGCTACGCCGTCGGGCTTCATCAAGCCGGGGGACGTGTGGTCGCATCAGTCGCTGCGGTTTCCACCGTACCCGCCGCCGCGCGAATCGGAGAACACGACACACGTGTCCATCGTCGATCGCGACGGCAACATCGTGGCGCTCTCCACGACGATCAACGGCGGCTTCGGAAGCTGCGTCTTCGTCGAAGGCGCGGGCTTCTTCCTGAACAACGAGATGGACGATTTCGACGCGGCGCCGGGACAGCCGAACATGTACGGTCTGGTCGGTGGGCACACCAACGCCATCGAGCCGGGCAAACGCATGCTGTCGTCGATGGCGCCAACGATCGTGTTGCGCGACGGTCGTCCCTGGCTGGTGATCGGCGCGCGCGGGGGGCCACGCATCATCACGTCGTTGGCACAGATCGTTCTCAATCGCTACGAGTTCGGTATGGACCTCGAGCAGGCGGTGGCGGCGCCGCGCTTCCACGAGCAATGGTGGCCCGACCGGATCCGGTACGAGGAAGACGCCTTCGAGGACGAGGTGCGCGAGCGCCTGCAGCGCATGGGGCACGAGCTCGAGCTGCTGGCGCCGAACCGCAGCAGCGCCCAGTGCATCGAGATTCAGGGGGACAGCCTCGTCATCGGTGTCGTGGATCCGCGTACGCAGGGCGGCGCAGAAGGACTGTCGAAGTGAAGGTGTTCGTCGCAGGCGCCACGGGCGTCATCGGCACAGGGGTTTTCGCGCTCGTTGCGCTCCTCGCGGGCGCCGTGCCGTTGGCGTGCGTGCCGTCCGCCGCACGGGCGCAGGTCCAGCCTCAGGGTGTGCTGCGCGCCGGGTTCGTGTGCACGCCGGGTGTCTACAACACCGAGCTCACGGCGCCGTACGACGTGCTGCAACACAGCGTCTACCGTGACTCGCTGAACTACATCGAGTGTTTTGTGATCACCGAAAACGGCAAGGGGTTCGTGTCGGCCGAGGGGATCGAGATCGGCGCGCATCATTCGTTCGACAGCGCGCCGCCGCTGGACATCGTCATCATCCCCAGCTCCGTCCACAGCATGGACGGCGACCTGAAGAACGAACGCTTCATGGCCTGGCTCACGCGCGCGGTCGCCGATGCAAGCTGGGTCATGACGCTGTGTGACGGCGCGTTCCCATTGGCCGCCACGGGTGCCCTCGACGGTCGGGTTGCCACCACGTTTCCCGGCGATCGCGAGCGCTTCGAGAAGATGTTCCCGGGGATCGACGTGCGGCACGACGTCAACTTTGTCGTCGACGGCAAGTACATCACGTCCGTGGGGGGAGCCCCCAGCTTCGAGCCCGCCTTCTACCTCGTCGAGCATCTGTACGGCGAGGCGCACGCCAGCCGTTCGGCGCAGGGCCTCGTGGTCGACTGGAACCTCGACGCCATCCCTCATGTCGTCGTCGAGCGCTCCAGGTGATCCCTCCCCGGATCTCAAGACTCCCCGCGTTGCTTGAACCCATCGCCCTGCGCTTCTAGGTTCGAACAACCGACC
>JBFJHN010000559.1:0-3028 GCA_041613275.1 Candidatus Krumholzibacteriia bacterium
CGAGAAGGTGCTCGGCACGCACCCCCACGTACTCCATGCCTTCGCGAAACAGCCCGATGCCGCCTCGCGCCATGTTGAAGGCTTCGCCAATCTTCTGGAAGAAGCTGCGGTTGTCCCAATCCTGGTCCTTCGCGCGCGCGAAGAACGCGTCGGTCCGCGAGGCGATTTCGGTGCGCGTCGTCAGAAGACTTTCGCGCACGGCCAAGAACACCTCGATGCGCTCGGCGTCAAGCTGTCCGTCGAGCGGCGGGACATAGTCCTCGCGGGCGCCGTACTGATCGAGAAGCGCGTCACGTGACTTCTCGACCTGCTCGAAGTCCGGCATCTCCTTCTTCACCCATGAAGCGACGAAGACGCTGCCGCCGATCAGGGTCAGCACGAGCAGCCCGGCAACGATGCCGCAACCGATGAGTACCTTCTTCAAGATCCGCATCCCTTCGTCGGGGCACCGCTCCAGCATGGCCGGCGAGGGGCGGGGCCGTGCTGCGCCCTACCATAGCCGCGTCGCGCGGGCCGCGAAAGCACCGAGGCTGCACGGGTGTCGAGCACCGAACCGCCGTCTGCCGGGCACGCGAGAGCGGGCCGAAGCCGGCTTCAGGGCTGCCAGGCACAGGCGCTCCACGGCGGCGCGGCGCCGTGAAGCGCGTCACGGATCGGCCCGTTGGGCGCGAGGCCAATGGGACTTCCGGGCGGCGGCTCGAGCGCGCTCGCGGGCGGCGTCCCGTCGCCCGGCCGCTCGAGAAAGCGCGCGAGCTCCGACGCGAGCGACGCGGCGTGCGCGCTTGCGACGTCGTCGCCGCCGCTCGTGCGTTGCAGCTCCTGCTGCAGGTCGGCCAGTGCCCACTCCGCCCGCGCGCGGACCGCGGGGGTGGATTCTGGATCGGCCGCCAAAGCAATGACGGCTTCGAGCGCGGCGCGTTGCACCGCACGACGAATCTCCGCCAGCCGGCGTGCTTCCCCAGAGCCGGACTCGAAGATGTGTTCGCGCACGGCGTTCAGCACGTCCTCCAGGCTCAGCTGATCGGAGTCACGGCGAGATTGGTCGACGAGCCTGGCACAGCGTTGCGGCTGCAGGAGATTGCGCAGCGCGAGATCGGCTGCGGTCGTCGCGGCGCCCAGGGCATCGAACGTCGGGCGCGTGGCACTGTTCAGCTGCTCGCGACTCGGGCCGTAGCCGAAGGGCCGCGGAACGAGGAGCGTCAGCACGTTCTCCGGCAGGTCCAACGCCTCAGGGCGAGTGCAGTCGAGGAGCGCGCGCAACGCGCGGCGTTGGCGGGCGGCATCGATCATCCGCGCCGGGGGCTGTCCGTCCCCATTCACCGCATAGCGATAGTCGACCCCCGCCACGACCTTCGCCGCCGCATCCAGCTGATACCGGTGCATGAAGTACACGGGGGCCAGCACTTCCTCCAGCAGCGCAAGCGGCTGTCCCTCGGCGATGTTGTGCGCTCCAAACCGCGACAGCGCCACGCGCCGCACGCGCATCAGACGCGCCAGCTCCTCCTCCGCCTGCGTGCCGTTGTCCCAGAGATTGCCGCGCGGTTGTGCCGCGCCGGCCGGACGCGCATCGGCGTCGGTGACGAAGTGCAATCCCGAGTCCAAGCCCTCGCGCACGATGGCTTCCAAACCCGCTTCCTCATCCGCTTCGGACCGAAACTCGGTGTATCCGTAGCGGATGGCTTGCACGTCCCAGGCGCCCACGCCCACGGAGTACGCCTGCGAGAAGTCCAGCGTGCCGTCGTCGCGTACGGTCACCAGCGGTGCCGGATAGTCCATCACGGACGCGCGCCCGTACGTGCTGGCGGCGAAGTTGTGTGTGATGCCGAGCGTGTGGCCGACCTCGTGCGCCGACAGCTGGCGGATACGCGCCAGCGCCAGCTGCACCGGATCGTCCGCGGCGCCCGTCCCGGTCTTCTCCGTTCCGGCCAAGCCTTCGAACAGCAGGCGGTCCTGCCGCACGCGCAACGATCCCAGCAGCACGTGCCCCTTGATGAACTCGCCCGTGCGTGGGTCGGCGATTCCCCAGCCGTACGACCAGCCGCGCGTCGCCCGGTGCACCCAGTTGATCACGTTGTAGCGCACATCCATCGGATGCGCATCCGCGGGCAGCAGCTCGACGCGAAACGCGTCGATGAATCCGGCCGCCTCGAAAGCCGCCGCCCACCACCGCGCGCCGTCCAGCAACGCGCTGCGCACCGGTTCGGGCACGCCACGGTCGACGTAGTAGACGATCGGCTCCTTCACACGCGAGCGCGCTGCGCGCGGGTCCACCTTCTCCAGCCGGTGCCGCATGATCCAGCGCTTCTCGAGCGGCGCATCGAGCGGCGCGGCGTAATCGGCGAACTCGATGGCGAAGCAGCCGACGCGCGGATCGAAGGGGCGCGGGCGATATCCAGGCTCGGGAAGCTGGATGATCGTGTGATGCAACGCCAGCGTGATCGCCTGGGGTGTGGGTGCGGTTGCACGCACCTCGCCCCCGGGGTCGCTGCTCGAGAACGTCAGCAAAGATTCGAAGGTGAGGTTCTTGGGAAACGCAAGGCAGCGCTCGATGTCGACCACGCTGCGTGAGCCGTCGAGCGACCAGCTTCCCTGGCCCGCAGACTTCAACGTGCTGACGACGTTGTGCGCGTCGAGCAGCAGAAAGGACGTGAAGTCGACGAGCGTGCTGCCGTCGGCGTCGGCCGCGGCGACATCACCCGCCCACAACACCGAGGTGGCGAACGATTCGGACGTCGCCTGCGCCTCCGCCGGATCGCCCGAAAGCGCGCGGTAACGCGTGTTGAGATGTTCGACGAGAACGCGTCCCCCCACCCGTCGCAGTGCGATCAACCGCGTCGCGCCCAGCTGGTTACGGTCGAGCCCGACCGGGTTCGACCCCAACCCACGCACCAGAGCCTCGAAGTACAGGTAGCGTCCGATCTCGTTCGTGCCGCGCGCGGGCGGTGGAAGTCGCAGCCACACCTTGCCGCGCGCCGTGTCCACGTACATGTCCAGCAGGCCGCTGCGTTTCTCCAGGCCTTCGATCTTC
>JBFJHN010000560.1:0-3024 GCA_041613275.1 Candidatus Krumholzibacteriia bacterium
GATTCGAGGAAGCTGGTCTTGCCGGTGTCCTGGTGACCCAGCAAGACAAGATTGCGGATCTTGTCGATTGCGACCTTCTTCAAGTACGCGCCTCCTCGGCTTCGGGACCGACGACGACAGAGAAACGGTGGATTTTGTGGCGGGGCGCGGGAGAACTCCCGAGTCCAGCGCGGGAGTCTAGCACCCGGAGGGTCGGCGGTCAAACACGACCGCGCGCGTATCTTGCTTCTTCATGGAGGCTTGCAGCAACGGCCTCGGGTGGAGCGGGAAACCGCGCCGGCGGTGCGCTCAACGTGCCGCGCGCGCGCCCGCGGACGGCCGGAACAGCGCGCTCGACACCGAGTCCGCCAGCGCGCGACCCAGCGTCCCGGCTTCGGCCGCACGTGCGCGCAGCGTGTGCACACGCTCCTCGCGCGCGACGTCCCACACATCCAAGCGTGCGTTCCACCCCCGTGCGTCGGCTTCGAGAACGGGGGCCAGACAGTACAGCACGTTCAAGCTGCGCGTGCTGCGCATCCAGGTGCGCGCATCCTCCGGGGGTTCGCCTCCGAGCACCGCTTCGAGACGCGCACGCACACGCGCCGGTTCGACCAACACCAGCTCGCGTTGTGCGCGCAGCCCGCGCACCAGGCCGCTCTCGAAGGCTTCGGCCGCGCCGCGCGCCGTTTCCGCCACGCGCGCCGGTCCCACGGCCACGCGCAGCTCGCGCGCGTGGTTGAACAGCGCACCCTCCGACGCCGCCTGCCGCAGTGCGAACAGCACCAACGCGGCCGCAACGAGAACCGCGGGCAGACACAGGAGAGCACCGTGTTCGAAGGCGAGAAGCTGCAGCACGCGCCGGCGCACGCCAACCTCACTTGGCCACGCGACGTCCGAGACCCCGCACCCATTCGGGCATGCGCTGCCATTCGGTGTGCAGACGATTCAGGCGCTCGGCCTCGAGCGCGTCCTCACGACGTTCGCGGATCTTCTCGACGAAGACGGCGAACAGCGCCACCCAGAAGAAGGCCGCCAGCGCGGCGATCGCCGTGATGCGCATGCGGCGCGGATACACCGGCTCGTCGCCGGGGACCGACCAGTCGAGCACCGAGAGCACGCGCGTGTTCTTGGCCTCTTCGATGCGCGACTGCTCGAGCTGTTGCAGGAGCATCGTGTGCAGCGTCATCTTGACCTTCACGTCGCGCAGCAATCGTGCGTATTGCAGCGCCAGGTCGGGCACATCGCGGAACTGTGGAAACATCCCCGCCACCTCGGGGCCGGTCGTCGTTTCGTCCATCGATCCTGGGTCGACGCCGATGAGGTCGCGGTAGCGCTCGCGCAGGATGCGCAGCTGGTTCTCCTTGGCGCGCACCTCGTGGGCGTCGGCGGTGGCGTGCTGCCGCAGCATGTCGAGCTCGACCTCGGTCATCAGGATCTGCACCTGGATCTGCGCGGCGATCTCCACCGCGCCCGTGGTCTGCGCGTCGATCTCGATGGCGCGGTGCTCCTTCTGGAAGTCCCGCAGCGCCTCCTCGGCAGCGGCCAAGTCCGTGGCGCAGCGCTCGACCTGCCCCTCGATGTACCGGCGCGTGTCGCCGGCGCGCTGCGAGTTCACCTTCTGGATGAACTCGTCGAGGTAACGCACGAACGCGTTGGTCACTTCCGCAGCACGCTGTGGGTCCGTGTCCTGGTACCCCACGAGCAGGATGCCCTCGTCCGTGTACTGCAGGAAGGTGCGCGCGCGCAGCGTTTCGAGATCCTCGGTGAGGCTTGCACCCTTGAACTCGCTCCTCAAGTCGAAGTCCTCGAGGATGCGCGTGCGCACGTCACGGCTGCGCACGATCGACGCGTACAGCGTGGGCAGGAACGGCGTGCCGATGCCCCCCGGAATGGGAATGGCGTACTGCTGGAGCAGCATCGACAACCCCCCGAAGCCCGGATTGTCGTGCGGCGGCAGGATCGAGGCCTGGGAGTAGTAGCGCGGCGTCAGCGTGAAGCTCACCGCAGCCGCCACGACCGCGGCCAGCACGGTCCACACCAGCAGCGGGCGCCGCCAGCGCAGAAGAATTCGTAAGAGATCCAGCATGTCAGTGGCTTTCCGCCACCACCTCACGCAGCAGATCGAGATACGTGCTCGCAAGGCGGTCGCGACAGAAGTTCTCGCGCACGAACGCCCGGCCGTTGCGACTGAGAGAATCCGCCAGCGCCGGGTCGCGGTACAAGGAGAGAATCGCGCTGGCGAGCGCGTCTGGATCCTCGGGACGGACGCACAGGCCCGCTTGCGCGCGTTCCACCGCTTCTTGGGCTTCGCCTTCGACGCCCAGGATGATGGGCCGCGAGCACCCCATGATCTCGAACAGCTTGGACGGCAGGACTTTCTGGAAGAGCGGCTTGCGACGCAGTGGCACCAGCGAGACGTCCGACGTCGCCAGGTAGTACGGGATGCGCTCGCGCGGCTGCACGCCCACGAAGTGCACGTTGTCGAGCTCGAGCTCCCGGGCGCGTCGGATCAGGCCTTCGCGCTCCGCGCCGTCGCCGACGAACAGGAACGCGATGTCCGGGTTGCTGCGCAGGCGGTTGGCGCTTTCGAGCACCGTATCGAGGCCGTGCGCCATGCCGTGCGTGCCGACGTACGAGACCACGAACTTCTCGCCGAGCTCGAGGTTCTCGCGGATGCCGTTGTACTTCTCCAGATCGCGGAACACCTCGCCGTCGGCGCCGTTCGGGATGATCTCGATCTTGTGTGGGTCGACGCCGCGACGCACCAGCTCGTCCTTCGTGGAGTGCGCGACGCCCACGATGCGCGAGGCCTTGCGGTAGAGCATCATCTCGAGCCGCCGCAGCGCGCGCAGCACCATACCGTCTCGCAGCACGCCGAGCTCGGCGATCGAGTCGGGCCACAGGTCACGCACTTCGAAAACGAAAGGCAGCTTGCGCATGCGACTCGCGGCAAGGCCCGACAAGCCGACGAGGAACTGCGGCGAGGTGGCCACGACGACGTCCGCGTCGCCGGCGCGACGCAGCCCCTGCGTCAACGAGCTGACC
>JBFJHN010000561.1:0-3015 GCA_041613275.1 Candidatus Krumholzibacteriia bacterium
GGCCTTGATGAAGCCCGCCACGGCGGCACCGCCGCACTTGTCGCGACTCATGCCGGCCATGTGGCCGCCGGCCTTGATGTCCGCGCCGCCGGTGTCGTACACCAGCCCCTTGCCGGCGAACAGCAGCGTGCGCGTGATGGGCCCTTCGCCACGGTACTCGAGCCGGATGACACACGGGCGGTGACGCTCGACACGTTGCGAGGCGCGGCCTACGGCAGCGATCAACGGATAGTCGCGTGCGTGCTGCCCGTCCTCTTTGTCGTGTCCGATCCAGCGCACGTCGGGCTCCACCGGCGTGTCCGCGAACGCTTCGTGGCACAGCTCGGCAATGCGCGTGGGCGACATGAGGTCGGGCTCGCTACCGCCAATGTTGCGCGCCAGCGTGCGCCCCGTCTCGACCGCGCTCAGCCAACGCTCGAGGTTCGCCGTCGTGCCCGGCTTCTCGCAGGCGAAGCCGATTTCTTCGACCGTTTCGACCCGGCTTCGGTCGACCAGCTTGCCGCGGCGGTCGCGGCCCGTCTCCCACGGTTCCCACAAGCCGCCCAGCGCGGCCAACGCCGTGACCTCGGCCGCATGGACGTAACGGGCGTCATCGGGTGCTCCGCCCATGACCACGAGAGGGCGGCGGGAACCGGCGTCGCGTGCGCGGCGGATGCCCGCCTGCGCGGCGTCCGCGAAGCGGCGCACGTCGTCGTGGTCGCGCTTCAAGTCTTCGGTGGGTGCCAGCACCAGCCGCCCGCCGGCAACGTTCGCGGCATGGTGCACGCCCACGCCGTTGCCCAGCTTGGCGTCCACGGCTGCGATTGCGCCGACGGCGTCTTGCACGTCGGGGAGCCACGCAAAGGATTGCGTTGGACCGACGGCAACCACCGCGTCCCACGCCGATCCCGAGCGCGCGCCGGCGGCTGCGTCTTCGATGTGCTGGAGCTTCACCATGTTCGTGTCCTCTCGATGTGAGTGCGCCACCGTCGACCTCGGAGCCGCGGAAGCCTACGGACGATCCTTGGCCCATGGGCTCGAAGATCGCTTGGGCGCCGACAGGATCCGCGCGCCCGGGCCCTTGCGCTGCAATGCACCGCGATCGATCTCCTGCGGCAGCCCGGCTGGGAAGCGCGCGAATGGTCGCAGGGCTTGGGCAACTTCCGGCCAGGCGTCGTTCGGTGTGTGCTCCTGCTTGCCCGCCTTGTTGGCCTCGTAAGCCGCGATGGTTCCCGCGACGATCCACAGCGGCGCGGACACGACCAGGAACACGCCGTGCGACAACGTCGAAATTGTGCCCAGCGTCGCCCAGCCCACCATGCTCTCCGTGTTCGAATCGTGCGTGATCAGAACCACACGCCCGATCTTGTCGGCCGGGATCGCGTCGAGCCCGACCGCAGCGATGACGTAGATGCTGTCCGAGCCGACCGCGATCAGCTCCCCTTCGACCGCACCCCGCGCATCCTCCCAAGCCTCGACGCGAACCCAGGCTCCGAAAGCGTCGGCGCCGGCCTGATCCGCCGTGGGGAGCCAGTTCTCGGGCACCCGGTGCGCCCGGGGCGCGCACCCCGCGAGCGCGCAGCCCAGGGCAACGCATGCGAGAAAAATCTTCGACCGATGTTGCAGCTCAGTGTACATCGCCCGCGCTCCTCTCGCTCGCACTCCCGAAGCCGTCGCCGGAGAACGTGCTGCCCCAGAACTGAGCCTCCATCTGTGCTTCGACACGCTTGAACTCCGGCGCGAGGCGCCGCAACGCGGCCTGCGGATCGAGAAACATCTCGAGCGCGCGCTGCGGGTTCTCTTCGGCGAGCCACTCTTGCCGCATCCACTCGAGGTAGTAGCCGCGGCTCTCGAGGAAGAGCGCGTGGTCCGGCGCGTCGTCAGGGAGAACGTAGCTCAGTCGGTAGGCGTCGCCGGGCAACGTGGTCAGCGCACGCGCGGGATCCCGCAAGACAGCCAGCGCCTCGGCATCTTCCTCGGCATCCCGGGTGACGCGGACCGGCTGCAAGCGTACGGGGTCGACGCGTGCGTCGAGCCGCGCCAGCTGCAGGGCGTCGAGCCGCCAGGAGCCGCGTGTCAGGCGCAGGCGCACGCGCAGCGTCGGGCGCGCTGGCATGCCCGGGAGCTCGACGATGCGCACGTCGGTCGCCAAGGGCCCGGTCTCGGAGGTGGCGCCGGACAAGACCCACCGTCCGTTCGCGTCCTGCACCAGCACCTCGATGGCACCCAACGTGCGACCGGTTTCACGCAGGCGTTCGCGAATCCACGCATCGCCGCGTTCGAGCTGCGCAATGTATTCACCGGCCGAACGCCCCATGTACGCGAGCGTCTGATACAGCAGGTACGTGCTGACCAGCGACTGTCGCGAGGCGATCGCCAAGCCGTAGCGGCCGGCGGGCACATCGGTGAACTCGAGCTCGATGATCTCCCGAGCGGCGAGATCGGTCGAATCCGTGCGCGAGAAACGCTCACGACCGTCGACCTCGCGCACCGCGGGCAGAATGTCCCCCTCCGCCGCGCTGCACGACGTTGGATGCCACACGCGACCCGACTGCCAGAACACGCCCTCCGACGTGGCGAACACTTCGCCTCCCGGGGGCCGCGCCACCGCAAGCAGGTCGGCGTGGCGCACGACGTGCGTTTCCAGGGCTTCGTTGCGCATTTCGATCTCGAGCTGCGAACCACGGGCGCGCACGCGGTGGAGTGCGTCGACATCCGCGTGCTCCAATGAAGGCGCGACGGCGGACGAAAACCCCTCCGCAACCAGGAGCGGCGAACCATCCGCGTCGACGTAGAAGGTCGGACACGATCCGAAACACGACTTGGGATTCGCGGCACACATGATGGTGACGACCGCCGAGATCCCCGACACAAGCGTCATGGCCACGACGCTCCCGTGGGGGCGCGCAACGTTGGTCTCGAAGAGCGCTACGGAGTCGATCGGGATCTCGAAGTTACCGGTTTCCACCACGCGACGATCCGTGTCCAGGAGCTTTCCCGTGCCGCGCACGAGACGCTGGGACTCGTCGATGGACC
>JBFJHN010000562.1:0-3014 GCA_041613275.1 Candidatus Krumholzibacteriia bacterium
CCCTTCATGCGCAGCGCGCTGCCCGAGGCGGTGCCCGCCGGCACGGTCAGACGGACCGCGCCGCGCACCGTCGGCACGTGCACGCGTCCGCCCAGGACGGCAACGTGCACGGGAACGCGCACGTCCGAGTGCACGTCGTTGCCGCTGCGGCGCAGTGCTGCGTCGGGGCGCACGCGCAGGCGCACGAAGAGATCGCCCGCCGGTCCGCCGCGTCGTCCCGCACCGCCGAGGCCGCGCAAACGTAGAACGGTGCCGTCGTCGGAGCCCTCGGGAACCGTGATCGTGACGGTGCGCCGCGATGCGGTGACGCCCGAGCCGCGGCACTCTCCGCACTGGGTGCCGGGCGCGACGCCGCTTCCCTGGCAGGTCTCGCACGGCCGCGTGATGGTGAAGAACTCGCCCGCCTGGCGCGACTGGTGGGTGGCGCGACCGCTTCCTCCACAGGTGCGGCAGGGCTTGGGTTCTCCCGTCGCGCCGCGTCCGTCACAGCGCGCGCACGCCGCTTCGCCCGAGATCGTCACCTGCACCTTGCCCCCGAGCGCCGCGGTGCGGAAGT
This sequence comes from Candidatus Krumholzibacteriia bacterium, assembly GCA_041613275.1. Classification (GTDB taxonomy): domain Bacteria; phylum Krumholzibacteriota; class Krumholzibacteriia; genus JBFJHN01. The sequence goes on from JBFJHN010000562.1 coordinate 557, forward strand.
CCAGCTCCAGGCTCGTCTCGATGTCGCTCCCCGGCTGTGCTCCGCCGCGCGCACGATGGAACGATTGCCCGAAGTCTCCGCCGAAGAGATCTCCAAAACGACTCAAGATGTCGTCGACCGACCACGAGCGGACGTCGGCGCCGAATCCCGCGTCGACGTCGGCTCCCGAGGGCGCCTGGCGTGCGGCGTCGTACTCGGCGCGCTTCTGCGGGTCCGAAAGCACCGCATATGCCGCGGCAAGCTCCTTGAAGCGTTCTTCCGCACGCTTGTCGTTGGGATTCTTGTCGGGGTGGTACTTGAGCGCCAGGCGCCGATACGCCTTCTTGATCTCTTCGGCGCTGGCCTCCGGAGTGAGCTCGAGCACTTCGTAGGAACTCTTCACGACGCGTCCTCCGTGAAGGTGCGGAAGACGCGAATCTCCAGATACTCGGGCTCGAAGCGCACGCGCGGGTGCAAGACGTCGAAGCCGCTGGGAACCGGGAGCACGCCGACCAGATCGGGTGTATCGAAGCGCGAGCTGCAGGCGCGCACCACGATGGCGTCTTCGATGATCTCCAGGTCGACGTCGGGTTCGAGCACCTCGGACTCGAACACGATGTGCCAGCGCAGCGTGCGCGCGCTCAGCGTCCACGTCCCCCGGAGCGGGCGCGCCCCAGGATGCGCCCGCACGTAGGTGCGGTACCGGCGCTCGAGTCGCTCGATCGCCTCGCGCAGCGTCGTCAGCAGCTCGTCCGCCATTCGGGCGACCTCCCGCGCACCCGTCCGTTCGCGTCCCGCGAGCGGAGAGACAGGAGATTGCCGGAAAGGCCTCGGGCGATTCAAGGCGCCCGGAGCCGGAAGCGCGGCATCCAACCGTGCTACGATCGCCGCTTGGGCGTGCGCATCCGAGCGAGACCGGTGCGCGGTCCGGCTTGGAGACGTCATGCCACGCGTTCGGTTTGCTGCACCGATTCGCCACGGCTTCACTGCCGTTCTGCTCGGGGCGACGATTGCCGCGGGCGTGCCCGCGCGCGTCGGCAGCGGTTCCTCGGCCGCGGAGACGGCGCCGGTGCCTCCGGGCACGTGCACGCTGTGCGCTCCGGATGTTGCGCTGCCGCTGGTGCAGGTGACACCGGCCTTCGCGGAATCGCTGGCGAGCGTGTACGCCGCGCGCAACCATGCCCTGTTCGCGAACGTCGACTCGCTCCTGAACACGGGCGTGTGGGGAACGCCGCAGTCGCGCAGCGCGCAGGACAAGGCGCAGCTGCTGGCCCGCGTGCGTTCGTGGAACGCCTACCATTTCCTCACGGCGCTGGCGAGCGATCCGAATCGCATCTACGAGGCGCGTGAGGAGACGCTGACGCAGCTCTTCGAGCGCTACGCGGACGTTGGCCTGTACCCCATCGTCGGGCTCGAGCAGGCACGCATGGGGGGTGGACGCATCTGCGCACGCTACGATCTGTCGGTCAACGTGGAGCGCCGTGGGCGCGGCGGCCAGCGGCTCCGCATCGGAGACGTGCGGGTGAAGTCCGAGACCCGCCGCATGATCGTCATGACGATGCCCACGGCGCTGTTCGACGACGTCGAAATTCTGTTCTCCGACCACTTCGCCTGTCGCGTCGACGTGGTCGCGAGCAGCGGGCCTCCAGCGCCGCATCGGGCGTACGTGATGGACGACCTCGAGGGGATCCTGGTGCGCAAGTGGGGCATTCACACGCCGAAGGCGTTCGTATACTGGCAATCGACGGGCTCGGAGACGCGGCTCGCGCTTCCGTCGACGCCCCTCGTGGGCAACGCCATCTACGTGCCGGGAATCCAGCTGGAGCTGCCGGCCAAGCTTCCGAACATCGGGCTCGAGAATCTGCGCATCGTCGACGTGCCGCAGCCGATCGTCGCCAAGGCGTACGCCAAGAGCGCGCATGCGCCGGAGTGGATGCCGCGTCACGCGGAACGCGGCTTCAAGAACTGGAAGTCGCACGGTCCGGTCCCGCCGGACGTGCGCTTGCGCTTTCCCGAGCCCAAGCGTCGCGCTCCCAAGTAGCGCAAGCCCGGCGAGCTTCCACGAGAACGGAGTGTGCGTGAACGTCACACGTACGGTTTGCGTCTTCGCGACCAGCGCGGCGTTCTTGACGAGCGCCGTGACCCGGACGCTTGCCCAAGGGCCGCCGGCGCGGCCCGCAGCGCAGCAAACGGTGCCGCCGCTCGACTGCGCCCAATCGCAGCCGACGCTGCAGGTGACCTGGATTCCGCCACGGCCCGACAGCGCCGAGACCGGCAACGCCTTCGCGGCGCGCACCACGGGCTGGGCCGGACCGCGCCGGCAGCGTGCGGCGCTCGAGCAGCTGCGCGCCGGCAACATTCCCGACTTCCTGCGCACGCTCAAGCAGGTGCACGTGGAGCATCGCACGCGCCACGGGCGCACGCTGCAGGCGACGCTTTGGGTGACGCCGGACTATCTTTCGATCGGCTCCGACGACGA
>JBFJHN010000563.1:0-3013 GCA_041613275.1 Candidatus Krumholzibacteriia bacterium
GAGGCGCACAACGAACGTTGTGCTGCATGTGAGACCTTCGTGGAATCCCTGCGCCGCACGAAGCAGCTCGGCTACCTGTTGCCCCCGCACCCGCTTTCTCCGCGCGAGCTCGAACGGCTGGCCGACGAGGCGCGCAAGCGCCTGGACACCTGATCGTCTGCAGACCCCGCGTGACCTTTCGCCAGCGCGCCTCCTCGACTTCCGTTCCCGGTCGTGACCTTTCGGCGGCTGCCTGCGTCCTTCCTGAGAACCCGGGGCTGTCGCCCTGCCGATCGAATGCACGATGTCACACGGAGGTCGGATCTCTGTTCAGCCATCCATCCAAACCGTTCGCTCAAAGGGAGTTGAGGAGTTCGACTGCGATCGGCCCCGGGCGTTCGGCGCGCGGGGCGGCGTGCCGATGGGCGCGACGGGGCATCGAGAACCCCTACGCCCGAACCGTGCGGTATGGCTATCCTCTGGATCCGGTTCCCACATCCCGCACGATCGGGAGGTCGCCATGACGACGACAACACTGGGTACGGGGCACAAGGCGCTCACCCAGCAGGGCTACGACTACTCCCCCGAGGAGCTCAACGAGCTCCAGTGGGGTCTGCGTTTCACGCCGAGCGTGTGCATGCTGTTGGCACTCGTGGGGCTGGTGACGCAGCAGCCTGCGGTGCACTTCGCGTTGGCCGCTCTCGGCATCTTGCCGTTCTGGGCACCGGCCTGGCATCCCTTCGACCGTTTGTACAACCACGTGCTGCGACCGCTGTGGAATGGCGTGCGCCTGCCGCCCAATCCGCTGCCGCGCCGCATCGCGTGCGTCATGGGCGGGGCGATGAACCTCGCCATTGGTCTTGCCTTCACGTTCGGCAGCGTGGCGCTCGCGTACGTCTTTGGCGCGGTGCTCATCGTGCTGCAGATCGTCGTCATCTCGACGCACTTCTGCGTTGCGTCGTGGATGTACGAGGGTCTGCTGCGCGCGTTGGGCCGCTGGACCGCGCCGGCAAGCCTCGACAAGATCCGGCTGCTCATGCAGGAGCAGGCATGCCTGGTCGACGTGCGCAATCCCGACGAGTTCGCGCGGGGTCATCTGGACGGTGCCGTAAACGTGCCGCTCGACCACGTCGTTCAAGGGCTCGACGGTCGCGAGGACGAGTGCCTCATCGTCTACTGCAAGAGTGGACTGCGCAGCCAGCGTGCTGCGCAGATTCTCAAGCGCAAGGGTTACCGGCGCGTGGTCAATCTCGGCGCCATGGCACGCTGGCGCTGAGCCCCGGAACGGGGTCGAACGCCGAGAAGGGTTGTGCATGAAACAGGCTCGTCATCGAATGGTGGAGTTCGCCGTCGGACACCCGCGTGTGGTGATGGTCTTGGCGGTGCTGGTGACCCTGGCCGTTGTGCCGTTCATCCCCAGTGCCGTCATCGACACGGATCCCGAAAACATGCTGCGTGCCGACGAGCCCGTGCGCCAGACGCACGCGCGCATCAAGGACGAGTTCGCGCTGGCCGACTTTCTGGTCGTGGGTTTCGTGGGCGAATCCGACCTGCTCACGCCCGATTTCGTCGAGCGCTTGGAGCGTCTGGTCGAGGCGGTGGAGCCGCTGGACGGCGTCATCGCCGAGGACATTCTGGCGCCGTCCACCGTGGACGACATCTACCGCACGTCGGACGGAGCGCTGGCGGTGAAGCCGCTCACCGAGCCCCGCGAGGGTTGGCGCGAGCAGCCGCGCATCGCCGACCGCATCGACGCCAACCCCATCCTGCGCGGGAAGCTGGCTTCCCAGGACGGGCGCGCGGTGGCGCTGTACATCCCGCTCGAGGAGAAGAAGTACGCCCACGACGTGGCGGCTGTGGTGGAGAGCGAGATCGAGCGCATCGGCGGCTTCGACGGCTACCACATCACCGGCTTGCCCATCGCAGAGGAGACGTTCGGGCGCCAGATGTTTCTGCAGATGGGAATCTCGGCGCCGCTTGCCGCTCTGTTCATCATGCTTCTGATGCTGGTGTTCTTCCGCAAGCTGGCCATCGTGCTGGCGCCGATGATCGTCGCCATCATGACCGTGGGGTGGACGATGGGGCTCCTGGTGGCGACCGGATTCACCGTCCACATCATGAGCTCGATGATCGCGATCTTCCTCATGCCCATCGCGGTGCTTGACGCCATCCACCTGCTGTCGGAGTTCCACGATCGCTACCAGGTGTCGAAGACGCGACGCGAAGCCATCGTCTCGACGGTGAACGAGCTCTTCGCGCCGATGCTCTTCACCACGGTGACGACGTGCGTGGGCTTCCTCTCCTTGTTCTTCGCGCCGATCCCGCCCGTGCGCGTTTTCGGTGGCTTCGTGGCTTTCGGCGTGGCTGTGGCCTGGCTGCTGACGGTGACGGTTCTCCCGGCCTACGCCATGCTGCTGCCCGAGAAGGTGCTGGCGAACTTCGGCAATCTCGACGAGGGACGTTCGGCGCTCGGGCGCTTCCTGCCACGTCTGGGACGCTTCGCCGTGCGTGCGCGACATGCGGTCCTGATCGTCATGATCCTCGTCGGTGTCGTGTCGGCGTACGGCGTCACGCGCATCGAGGTCAACGACAATCCAACGAAGTGGTTCAAGCGCTCGCATCCGATTCGTGTGGCCGAGGACGCGTTGAGCGCGCACTTGGCCGGTACGTATCTGGCGTATCTGGAGTTCGACGCCAGCGACACCGACGCGGCGTCGGTCAAGAATCCCGAGACGCTGCACCTGATGGACGGGTTGCAGGAGCGCCTCACCGCGATGCCGCAGGTCGGCTCGACCACAGGCATCACGGACATCGTGAAGAAGGTGCGCTACGAGCTGAACGACGGCGATGAAGCGACGTATGCCGTACCCGACGACGCCATGGAGATTGCCCAGGAGCTCTTCCTGTACGAGGCATCGGGCGGCGATCCCGATGATCTGTTCAAGTTCATGACGCCCAATGGAGACAAGGCGGTCCTGTGGTTGCAGCTCAAGGACGGGGACAACCAATCGGTCGCCGAGGTCGTCGACGCGGC
>JBFJHN010000564.1:0-2997 GCA_041613275.1 Candidatus Krumholzibacteriia bacterium
CATCGCCACGACCTCGGGCACCGCGCCCCAGACGTTCGGGCGGGTCACGGCCGCCCAGGCATCGGCTGCTTCTCCCATGGGGGACGACGGCGTGATCGGGTAGATCGCGCAAACTTCGCTGACGCGATACGCGATGCGTGCCGCCGCTTCGTTCCCGTCAACCGTGATGAAGGTCGCTGGCATGTCGGAATCCCCTCGATGAGCCGCGGACGTGGGAGCCGGACGTGGCCCGGAACTCGCTCCATCCGTTGCGAAGCGCGTGCCGCTCGCCGCGCACGCGCTGAATGCCGTGTCGGCGTGGTTTGTTGGACTTCGGGCCACGCGGGTCCCCTTCGCGATCACGCCACTGCCTCTGGAGGACACACCTCGCGGGCGCTGCGGCCGAGACGCGCTGCCTCCGCGAGAAACACTTTGGACCTCCGGGGTCCGATTTCACGGCGATCCTGCGGCGAGTCGAGGATTCCTCGTGCGAACAGGAGGTCAGCCATGGTGCGCCTCAAACCGTTCGCGGCCCCGATCCTGATCGCGATCACTGCGTTTGCGACCATGTTCGCGAGCCTCGCGGCCCAAGAGACGAAACCCCCTCCCAAGTACGTCGGCGTGGCGCATTGTGCGCAGTGTCACGACTCGGAGGGTACAGGACGACAGGTGCAGAGTTGGCAGAAGGGACCCCACGGGCAGGCGTGGAAAACGCTGGGCACCGAAGAAGCGGCGGCCATTGCCAAGCGCCTGGGTGTCCACGATCCGCAGTCCGCGCCCGAGTGCCTGCGCTGTCACACGACCGGCGCGGGCTTGCCCAAGGGAAGCTTCGCCAAAGGCTTCGATCATCTCGACGGGGTGCAGTGCGAGTCCTGCCACGGGCCGGGCGAGTACTACGCCAAGATCGAGCACATGATCATGAGCAGCCAAGCGCGCGACCTGGGTCTCATCGATCCCAAGACCAAGGTGTGCAAGCAGTGCCACAACGAGAACAGCCCGACGTACAAGGGGTTCGACTACCGCACGGCGGTGAAGAAGATCGAGCACAGCCTAGCGCCCTACTGAGCACCCGTGCGCACGGCGGGATCGCGTTCGCCGGGGAGGGAAGGGACTACGCGTCGTCGGGATCGATGTTGTATTTCTTGATCTTGGCGTAGAGCTGCTTGCGTGAAATGCCGAGCATCTTGGCGGCGCGCAGCTTGTTCCCACGCGTGCTGTCGAGCGCTCGTTCGAGCAGGATACGTTCGGATTCCTCGAACGTCGGAATGGGCGCCAGGGCGTCGAAAACCGCCTCGGTGTCCTGAGGGCGCGGCGTTTGCTTTCCAGAGACCTCGGACGGGAGGTCGTCCACCTGGATGCGTTCCGTGCGCCCGTAGGCGAACGCCACCTCCAGCGCGTTCATCAGCTCGCGCACGTTGCCGGGCCAGTCGTAGGCCGCCAGCGCCTGCAACGCCTCCGGCTCGACACCCTGCACGTCACGCGCGTAACGCTGGTTGAAGAGCTCGACGAAATGCTCCACGAGCAACGGAACATCATCCCGGCGCTCGCGTAACGGTGGCACGGTCAGCGTGTGCACCTTCAGACGGTAGTACAGGTCTTCACGCAAACGCCCCTCCGCCACGGCCTCGTCGACGTTCCGGTTCGTCGACGCAATGAAGCGCACCTCGACGGGACTCTCGTTCGTGGCACCCACCGGCCGCACGAGGCGTTCCTGCAGAACGCGCAACAGCTTCGCCTGCGTCTCCGACGGCATTTCAGTGATCTCGTCGAGAAGCAGCGTGCCACGGTCGGCCGCACGCACCAGGCCCAGATATTCCCCCGTGGCACCGCTGAACGCGCCCTTGCGATGCCCGAAGAGCTCGCTCTCGATCAGCTCCCGCGGCAGCGCGGCACAGTTCAGGGCAATGAACGGCGCCTTGGCGGGCGAGCCGCATTCGTGGATGGCGCGGGCGACGAGCTCCTTGCCGGTACCGCTCTCGCCGGCGACCAGAATGGAGGCGCCGCCCGGCGCCGCAGCCTGAATGCGTTCGTACAAGCGTCGCATCACCGGGCTGCCACCGACCAGGCCGTGGAACACGTGGCGCTTCTGCAGCTCGGGATCGAGCCTCTGAGCGTCGCGCTCCAGCGCCCGCGTGCGTGCATCGCGCTGCCCCTCCACCGTGCCGAAGTACACCTCGGCGAGAATGATCATGCGCACGTGAGAGAGCTTGTCGAAGATCATCAACAAGTCGGGGCCGCGGGCCAGGATGGAGATCTTGCGGCGGAAGAAGATTCCGCAGCTCTCTTCGAACAGGTGCATGGAAGCGATGATTTCCTCGAAGCGGACGCCGCGCTCCACGAGGCGCTGCCCTTGTTTGCGGACGGCACGCGTCAGGGCCACGATGTCGTGATCCAACAGGGTCTTCGTGACCGCGTCGAGATCGTCGCGGAAGAACTTCTTGAACTCGGCTTCGGAGAACGTGCGATCGTGCGCGAAGTGAAGCGTGTAGAGCTCGTACCAATGATCCAGAACGCCTTCGCTGTTGTCGCGAATGACGCGCAAGACCACGCCCAGGCGGTCGATCTCCTGGTCGCTCAGCAGGTGATAGTAAAGGGGCACCCAGTCCTCCGGAGGTGCGCAGCAAGCACCACACGCGCGGCCGCGTGCGCGCGCGGCCTGCATGGTACACGAACCCGCAGCGTCCGTTAAATGGTTCTGGGACAGGGGATTTGCCGACTCCGGTGGCGGGATGCCGCGCTGCGGCATTGCTCTGCCCAAGAAAAACCGGCGGTGTCGGGGGACACCGCCGGTCCTTTGGAAGCGCGTACCGCTTGCTGCTAGCGGGGTGCCTTACCCGTTCGGGCGAGCGCTTCCGCAAGATCCCCGTACTCCTTTTCGGAGAGCATTTGCGCCGTCATCAGGAAAATCATGTTGTTCTCCCGATCGATGTGCCGGCGCAAAGAATCGATCAACGCTACGGCGTGCCACCGTACCTCGTTTCGGGGCGGCTGATTGCAACGCAGCGCGTTGTCGAGCAG
>JBFJHN010000565.1:0-2996 GCA_041613275.1 Candidatus Krumholzibacteriia bacterium
GCGCTGCAGCGTCTTCTCGTGGAACCAGGCGGCGACGTTCTGGCGCATGACGTCGAGCGTGCCCAGCTCGGTCGACGTGGCCGGCTTGTCAGGCAGCGTCACCATGATGGTGGCGGCGTTGAAGTCGCGTCGCGTGTTCGGGTACGCCGGACGCCGCGGTCCATTGACGGCCACGAGGCAGTCGTGCGTGAAGTCGATGCGCGCGGCGTCGCACGACACACCGCTCTGCGGCGGTGAGCCCGGGTTGAAGAAGTCGTCGCGGAGATCTTTCTCGGGAAAACAGTTGGTCTGATCCTGCAGGAAGAACAGGCGCGACTCGGGCACCTCCGAGAGCGGCGCCATGCCCATGAGGTACAGGTCGAGCGGCCCGAAGCGGTCGGTCGTGGTCGTGGTGCTGAAGTGCGGCTCCTGCCCGTCCCAGAGGTTCCCCTCGAGGACCGAGCCCTCCGAGTTGAAGAAGTACGACCAGTGCACGTTGCCGCGCCCCAGGAGCGAGCCCAGCTGGCCCCCGTGATCGGTGCACACCAACATGCGCGCGCCCCAGCGGTGGCAGATTTCATGCGCGATGAAAGCGGGGTAGGTGTACTCGCGGAAGAACGGCTCCTCGGTGCTCTCGGGATACAGATGCATGTCGTTCAGATGCAGAAAGCTCTGCAGACGTGACGGCCGGCTGTCGTCCTGCGTGAACGTCGGGCCGATGTCGAACTCCTCGTCGCCGAAGAAGTGCTTGAAGCCGATGCCCTCGTCCTTGTTCGAGACGATGATGTGGTAGGCGAGGAAGCGACCCTCGAAGAGCTCCGAGGGGAAGTTCGTGAACATGACGAGGAAGTCGTACTCGTCGTCGAAGCGCTGGTAGAAGGCGCGTGCCGCGAGCACGGCGTCGACCTCGGGACGGGCGTTGATGTTGGTGTAGACGATGTAGCCGTCGTCGACGATCTCTGCCGTGTCGCCCTTGTCCAGGAGGCGCGGTGTGTCGGGACCCGTGCGGCCCGCGCCAGGACCCCAGGGCCAGGCGGTCACGTCTTCGTCCGGCGGGCCGGGCTGCACGCCGCGCTTCTGCAGAGATTCGAGCAGGCGCATGCGCGCGTGGTGCTTGCGCAGAGCGATCTGCTGCAGCTCGTCGTGGGCGCCGCAGGCGCGCGCGGTCTCGGCGTCCAGGGCGCGCAGCTCCTGCACGCGGACGTCGGTTTCGCGCATCGTTTGGATCCAGGCCTCGTAATGCGGATCGGAGGTCACAGCGTCAGCTCGTGACGTTCCCGCGACGGCTGGGGGAACCGTCGATCCCGCGACGAGGAGGGCCGCCAGGGCTGCGGCCAATGTGGGTCGCAAGATGTCCTCCACGACTTCCGGACGGACGCACCGCAGTATACCATCCCGGGGTTTGAGATCCCGAGCGCGAATGTCGTGCCGCGCAAAGCGAGTCCCCATCGAGAGGTCGAGCGTCAGGATGCGCGTTCCCATGCTGGATCTGGCGGCGCAGTACGCCACCATTCGCGACGAGATCGAGCCGCGCCTGCTGGAAGTGTGCGCCTCGCAGCGCTTCGTTCTGGGGCCCGAGGGCGAAGCGCTCGAGGCCGAGATCGCGCAGTACGTGCGCGCACGGCACGCCATCGGCTGTGCCTCGGGCACGGATGCACTGGTGCTGGCGCTGGCCGCCGCGGGTGTGGGCCCTGGGGACGACGTCGTCACCACCGCGTTCTCGTTCATCGCGGCAGCAGAAGCGATTCGTCTGCGCGGCGCGCGACCGGTGTTCGTGGACATCGATCCGTCGACGTTCAATCTCGATCCGGATGCGCTGGAGCTCGCGCTCACGCCCAAGACGCGCGCAATCATCGCGGTGGACCTCTTCGGCCAGTGTGCCGACATCAAGGCGGTGCACGGCATCGGCGAGCTGCACGGCGCCACGGTGATCGAGGACGCGGCGCAGAGCATCGGGGCGGAGAATCGCGGCAAGCGTGCCGGCGAGGTGGCGCATGTGACCACGTTCAGCTTCTACCCGACCAAGAACCTCGGCGGCTTCGGCGACGGCGGCATGATGACGACGCAGAGCGACACGATGGCGGCGGCGCTGCGCCAGCTGCGCGTGCACGGCGAGTCGGAGCGCTACATCCACGCGGTGGTCGGAACGAACTCGCGCCTCGACGAGCTGCAGGCCGCCGTCCTGCGCGTCAAGCTGCGCCATCTCGACGACTGGACCGAGCGCCGGCAGGCGCACGCTGCCGACTACACGCGGCGGCTTCACGAGGCGGGATTGGACGAGCACGTGCGCACGCCCAAGGTGGCGCCCGGCACCACGCGCCACGTGTTCAATCAGTACACCGTGCGCGTTGCGAAGCGCGATGTGCTGCGCGCGCACCTCTCCGAGCGCGGCGTGGGAACGGCGGTGTACTACCCCGTGGCGCTGCATCGGCAGCCGTGCTTCGCCGACCTGTGGGATGTGCCGCCCGAGCTGCCGCACAGCGAGCGGGCGGCGTCCGAGGTGCTGTCGCTGCCGCTGTTCCCCGAGCTGACCGGCGAGCAGCGTGCCTTCGTCGTGGAGTGCATCGGAGACTTCTATGCCTGACGTCGGCGCCATTTTGGTTGCGGCAGGTCGCGGTACGCGGCTGAGCGGCGACGAGCCCAAGCAGTTCGCGCGGCTCGAGGGTCGGGCGCTGTTCACCTACGCTCTGCGCACGCTGTGCGCGTGCGATGCGCTGGGCGCGATCGTCGTGGTGCTCCCGGCAGGCGAAGCGTTGCGTGCGCGCGCGCGGTGCGACGAGGCCAGGATCGACATGCAGAAGGTCACGATGTGCGACGGCGGTGAGACGCGCCAGGAGTCGGTGCGCTGCGGGTTGGAGGCGCTGCCCGCGTGCACGTACGTGGTGGTCCACGATGCGGCGCGGCCGTTCGTGACGGCATCGCAGATCGAGCGCGTCGTGCAGGCGGCGCGCCGAACGGGTGCCGCGACGCTTGCGCTGCGCGTGACCGACACGCTCATGCGCGCGGCGCCCGACGAC
>JBFJHN010000566.1:0-2987 GCA_041613275.1 Candidatus Krumholzibacteriia bacterium
CGGGGCGCTCAGCGTTTCTCCAAGAGCTCGGACAGCGGCGGCAGATGCGCGTTGGCGCGCGCGAACATCGTCATCACCTCGCCCGCCGAGCCGTCGGTGGCGTATGTCGCCAGATCCAGCGTGTGGTAGTCGGGTCGCACCTCGACGACGGCGCCGGCTTCTTGCATCACCAGCACACCGGCTGCGATGTCCCACAGTCGGCCGCGCCCGTGCGCGGCGACGAACGTACCGTCGGCCACGAAACACATGTTGCCGATGATGCTGCCCAGCACGCGCACCTTGGCCGACGTGCGCAGCGCGTGCGTGTAGTGCGTGCGGCTGTGCAGGGCCACGGTGGTCAGCGCGCCGTACTCGTGCGCGTCGCTCGTCTGGATGGGGTTGCCGTCCAGCCGCGCACCTTCACCGCGCACCGCGGTGAACATGGCATCGAGGGCCGGAAAATACACCAGCGCCAGCACCGGCTCGCCGTCGTACCAATAGGCCACGCTCGGACCCCAATAGGGGATGCCCTGCGTGAAGTTCGTCGTGCCATCGATGGGATCGACGATCCAGTAGTGGCGCGGGTCGCGCGGCTCGTTCCCGGTCTCCTCGCCCAGGAAGCTGTGCTCGGGGAAGCGGGCGTGCAGCAACGCACGCAGCCGATGTTCGGATTCGACGTCGTAGTGCGTGACCACCGAGCGCTCCCCGCGCGCGTTGCGCTTCTCGCGCACGTCGGCCCGCGCCAGCGAGCGCGCTCCGTCGAGCTGCCATGCGCCCAGCTCGCGCAAGGCGGCTTCGAGTTCGGGGAGCTTCTGCTGAGGCGTCATGCGTCCTTCTCGAGCCGGGGTCGCGACCACGCACGCAGCGCGCGCGTCGTGTTGACGTGGATCGTCACCGTGTCCTCGATCTGGCGCGCGTAGCCGCCGGCGGTCAGCCCCACGACTGGAATCCCGCGCTCGGCACAGGCGTCGACCACGGTCTGATCACGCGTGTACAAACCGTCCAGGCTCAAGCTCAGTCCGCCCAGCTGGTCCTCGCGGTAGGGATCGGCGCCGGCGACCATGAGCACGAGCTGCGGCTTGTGGCGCTCCAGGATCGCAGGAATCGCGTCGCGCAGCAGCGTCAGGTAAGCCTCGTCCTCGACGCCGTCCGGAAGCCCGATGTCCCAGTCGCTGCGCTCCTTCATGGGATAGTTGTTTTCCTGATGCATCGAGAACGTGTACACGCTCGGGTCGTCCAGGAAGATGCGTGCCGTGCCGTTGCCCTGGTGCACGTCGGTGTCGATCACCGCCGCACGCTCGATCGCACGCTCGCGCTGCAGCACGCGGATGGCGATGGCGATGTCGTTCAGGTAGCAGAAGCCCTCGGCGTGGTCGGCCATGGCGTGGTGGTAGCCGCCGCCCAGGTGCATGGAGCTTCCGTCCTCGAGCGCCGAGCGCGCGGCCCGAACGGTGCCGCCCGCCGCCAGGAGGTAGGCATCGCGAATCTCGGCCGTGATCGGAAGCTCCGAGAGCAACACCCGCGGGGTCGGGCGCAGCTGCAGGAACTCCTCGAGGTACTCGCGTGTATGAGCCAATTCCAGGGCCTCCTGCGGGAGGGGCTCCGGCTCCAGCACCTGCTCGGGTTCGATGACGCCCTCGGCGAGCAATCTCTCCAGAGCCAGACGGAACTTGTGGGTCGGGAAGACGTGCGAGCCGATGTCGCACTCGTAGCGCGGTGAATGGATGACTCGAAACATGTCGGGACCATAGCATCGGCGCCCGGCGGCGGCCACCTTGACGCCCTCGGAGGCCCTGCCTATGCTGGCACGGTCGCTGCACTCCAGCCACGCGATGCCCCCCAGGACTTTGAACGTAGAAGGGATCGAAGACGCATGCGTCGGATCGTGAAGTTGCGGGTGCGCCTCCCGCTGAAGCTCCTCATCGTCACGCTCGCCGGATTCGCGCTGCTCACCCCCTCGGCCGAGGCGCAGATCGACCTGCTCGGTTTGCGCGAGCAGCTCGAAATCGAGCGCAGCACCATACGACAGAGCATGTCGAAATGGATTCGCGCCGAGGGCGAGCAGGTCTTCCGCGACGGCAAGCCGCAAGAGGCTTTCCGTGCCTACCTGAGCGCGGCGCTCACCGCGCTCGACGCCAAGTCCGAGTACCCCGAGCTCCACGACACGTTCGCCCGCTTCGACGGCAACTTCGACGTGGACAACGACGTGCATCGTGACGCGATGGGGATCTTTCTCGGCGACTACCTCATGGTGCGCTACGGTGACGATCTGATTCGCGAGCTGCGCACGTTGGTGAAGTTCGAGACCTACAACAACGTCTGGGAGCGCAACAGCGAGAACCTCGAGTTCCGCGAAGCTTTCGACTTCCTCGCCGATCTCGCGGGACGCCTGGGCCTGCAGGTCACCAACCACGAGTACGAGACGCTCGAGATCACGTTGGCGCCGGACGGCGGCGCGGCGCAGAGCGAGCCTCTGGCCATGTTCACGCACATCGAGGTCATGAAGCCGGTGGCGTACAAGTGGGACGAGGAAACGAAGCCGTTCTTGTTGACGCTCCACAACGGTCGCTGGGTTGGATCGGGCACCTACGCCGACAAGGGCCCGACGCTCCTCAACCTGTTTACGCTGCGTGCGCTGCGTGACGCCGGCATCCCGCTGGCGCGGCCGATCGTGCAGCTCATCGGCACGACGACCAGCACGTCGGGCGCGGGCGTCCACACGAGCCTCGAGAAGCTCACCCAGGAGCCCAGCTTGGTGCTGGCCGCCGATGGCACCTTCCCGTACTCCCGCGGTCAAATGGGTCGGTTGCTGGCGCGCGTCAGCTCCGCGCGCGGCATGAAGTCGATCGCCGGGATCCAGCCCGAGACGTTCTACATCTACAAGATGAGCGCCTTCTGGTCGATGAACGCCATCCCAGCGGAAACGCGCGTCTGGGTGATGTTCGAAGAGCCCGAGAACTCGCTCAATCCGTCGCTGGACATCGTCAACAAGTGGCGCGGCGTCACCG
>JBFJHN010000567.1:0-2977 GCA_041613275.1 Candidatus Krumholzibacteriia bacterium
GCTGATGATCAGGCTGTCGGGCCGCGCCGACGACAGATGCGGCTGATGACTCGAGCCCACGCGCTGCTCGATCTCGACGACGCCGTTCTCAGGACTCGCTTCCACCGCGTTCTGGATGACGTTGATGAGCACCTGTTCGATCCGACCGGGATCCATCGCAATCTCCGGAATCGTTCCGTGCGTTTGATGCTCGCAGCGCACGCCGTGCTTGTCGAAGCTGGGCTGCAGCGTACGCATGCTGCGCTCGACCAGCTCGACCGGATCCGCGTCTTTCAGGCTGAGCTCCAGCGGCCGCCCGGCGCTGAACAGATCGTTGATGATGCGGTTCAGGCGCTCGACCTCGGCGAGGATGAACTCCACGTGCTGCGCCTCGTCGCCCTCCATGCGCTTGGTGATGTACTGGATCCCGGCTGTGATCCCGGCCAGCGGGTTGCGGATCTCGTGGGCGACGCTGGACGTGAAGCGCCCCAGGGCGGCGAGCTTGTCGAGGTTGCGGATCTGCGCCTGCATGCCCTTGAGCGTCGAGAGATCTGCGAACTCTCCGATCGCGCCGTAGACGCTGTCCTTCTCGTCGCGCAGCAGCGACGTCGTCAGCTGGATGGGAAGCGTGGTCCCCGAGCTCGTGCGCAGGATGGCCTCGACCCCGCGCACGGCGCGGCCCGCATCCAGCGCATCCCGCAGCGGGTCGCGCCCGTTGCTCTCGATGATGAGGTCGTTGCTCGGGCGTCCGCGCACCGACGACTCACGGTAGCCGGAGAGCTGCTCGGCGGCCTGGTTCAGCAGGGTGATGCAGCCGTCGAGGTCCACGGAGACGAGACCGTTCGACATGCCGCCGATGACGTGGTCGCGAAAGCGCTCCTCGTGCTTGAGCTCTTCGTACAGGCGCGCGTTTTCGAGCACTGCGGACACGTTCTGCGCCAGCGTCTCCAGCATCACCAGATCGACCTTGGACAACGGCATGCCGCGGCCGGTGTCGGTGGCGACAATGCAGCCCAGCACGGGGAAGCCCGCGCAGCCCCAACAGCGGAAGCGTCCTCCCTGCCAGTAGTCCGGATCGGATTCGTTGGCGAACTTGTCGCTCCAGTCGAAAATCTCGCCTTCGGGGTTCGCCGGACAGCGATCCGGCGCGCACCCCTTCTTCTCCCAGATGGGTCCCGGGTGCTTGGTCTTGAGCAGCGGCACGACGACGAACGACTGGAAATCGCTGTGCGGCAGCATCGGCTCGCCATGCAGGGTTCCAAACGGATGTGTGTTGGTGTCGCGGATCAGATAGGAACGCTGCATGGCCAGACAACGCGCAAGCACGCCATCGACCTCAGGCAGCGCGAAGTGCTGTGTGCTCCACTCGAAGCCAGCAGCCGCACGACGGCGCATGCCGCCCTCGAACATGCCCTTGTCCGGAGACCAGGTGAACAGTCCGTACTCGGTGAAGCCAACACCGCGATCGAGGTACTCCATCACAGCGTCGAACGTGCGCTTGCGATCGAGGGACGAGATGATGTGACTGCCGACTTCCTTGAGCGACAGCAGCTGAATGTTCGTGCGAATCAGCTTGAAGTAGGCATCTTCGAGATCGCGCACCAGGCTTGTGGAATAATCGACGAGCTTCCCGCCAGGATCGCTCCACAACCCCAGATGCGCCGCCCCGGTCCGAACGCCCTTTACCGTCTCCACGCGCGTCACGATGTCGGCGTACGTGGATGCGCCGCGCCGATGCAGGTACAACAACCCCATCACCAGGAAAACGAAGGTCCCGACGATTGCGAATTGCATCGGCAGCAGTGCGCTGAGCGAAAGTGCGCAGGCGGCCGCGACGCAGCTCCAGAGTGTCACCCACATGAGGCTCATGCGCGAAATCCCACGAAATCGTTGCCCCCTGCCGCGCGCCGACGATCGACGCAGCGAGCCACGTGGCGTTGCGAGTCGCTGGGGAAAACCACGCAGCGTATGAGCAACTTTCTATCCAAGAACGAACGCTTTTTGGGCGGTGTGACGCGCGTGTGCGGCGCGACAGGATGGGGCATTGCGACGTGCGTTGCGCCGTGGCGCGGAACACGCGCCACGATCGTGTGTCCGGAAACGGGCGCGTCAAACCACGTCCGGGGACTCATTCATTTCGTCGGTGCGAACCACCAAGCGGGGATCCAACAGCAGCACGACAGCTCCGAGGAGCACCGCGAACCACAGCGTTGCGATGCGGACGAGGAAGGTCGACGCGACGGCGAGCTCTTTGGACACGTCGGCCGCCATGAGCATGGCGACCATGCTGGTCTCGGTACCACCCAACCCGCCGGGCAGGAGAACCAGCGCGCCCACGAGCGTCGACGAAGCGTACACGAACGTGGCGAAGGCCATGGACAGCTCGATGTCGAAGCCGCGCAGGACGTACGCGAATCCGGCGCATTCGGCAAACCAGGCCAAGACCCCGAGCGCCGTCGCGAGCAGCAGCGGACCGGGTCGCAAGAGCGCTCGCATGCTGACGTAGGCGTGCTCCAAGCGCTCCCCATAGCGCCGGAGAAGCGGCAGGTGTTCGACGAAGCGCAGGACGAGCGTGGCGACGCGCGGCGACGTGAGCCCGAAGATCAACAGGAAGGTGATTGCGCCCGACGCGATCAGCGCTACGTAGCCGGTGTGGTAGACGAGACTGCCTGCACAGATGAGCGCGAACAATGCCACGAGGTCGGTGACGCGCTCGGCGACGACGATGGGCCCGGTGCGGGATACGGGAACGCCGCTGTGCATCTTGACGAGGTAGGCCTTCAGCAGCTCACCGAACTTCCCCGGCGTGACCGACATGACCAGACCCGAGAAGAAGATCCGCAGCGACAACCACGCGCCCACGCGCACGCCCGAGCGCTTGAGATAGAACTCCCAGCGCAGGAAGCGGACGAAGTAGTTGACCAACGAGAGCGCCAGAACCGGCGCGGCGAGGGACCAGCGAAACCCGGCCACCGCGGCCCGCAGCTCGTTCCAGTCC
>JBFJHN010000568.1:0-2975 GCA_041613275.1 Candidatus Krumholzibacteriia bacterium
CGACCTCGGCGCCATCGGCGACTTCGAGCGCCTGATGGGGCGGGTGGCCGCCGATCGCGCCGCGCCGCGCGACCTCCAGGCGTTCTCCGACAGCGCCGCCGTGCTGCCGCGTTTGCGCGCGCACCTCCAGGACGCGTCCGCCGCGCTGCTGCAGGAGCTTCGCGCGCAGATGGACCCGCTCGACGATCTCGTCGACGACGTGCGGCGCACGCTGGTCGACGAGCCGCCGCCGCACGTGCGCGAAGGCGGCGTCATCCGCCCCGGCGTGTGCGACGAGCTCGACACACTGCTGGAATCGACGCGTGAGGCGCGCGAATGGATCGCGGCACTGCAGGAATCCGAGCGCGCGGCCACCGGCATCGCCAAGCTGAAGGTCGGCTACAACAAGGTCTTCGGCTACTACCTCGAGGTGCCGCGCAGCCAACAGGAGCGCGTCCCCGAGCACTACATGGCCAAGCAAACGCTCGTCGCCGCACAGCGCTACATCACGCCGGAGCTCAAGGACAAGGAACAGCTGGTCCTGCGCGCCGAAAGCGAGCGTATTCGCATCGAAACCCGCCTGTTCGGTGAGCTGCGGACACGCTTGGCGACGCATGCGGCGCGCGTCGCGCGCAGCGCGGAGGCGGTGGCCACGCTCGACGTTCTGGCCGCGTTCGCGCGCGTCGCCCGCAAGCGCGACTACGTGCGCCCGCGCATCACCGACGGCGACCGCATTACCATTCGTGACGGACGCCATCCCGTCGTCGAAGCGTTGCTGGACGACGCGTTCGTGGCCAACGACCTCGAGACCGCCACGAATGCCGGGCAGATCTTGCTGATCACCGGCCCCAACATGGGCGGCAAGTCGACGTTCCTGCGTCAGAACGCGCTCATCGTCTTGATGGCGTACGCCGGCTGCTACGTGCCGGCCGCGGAAGCCGAGATCGGACGGGTGGATCGCATCTTCACGCGTGTGGGCGCCTCCGACAACCTCGCGCGCGGGCAGAGCACCTTCCTCGTCGAGATGACCGAGACGGCGAAGATCCTCAACAGCTGCACGGACGAGAGCCTGGTGATCCTCGACGAGGTGGGGCGCGGCACGAGCACGCACGACGGCATGAGCCTGGCCTGGGCGATCCTCGAGTATCTGCACGAACGCGGCCCCGCGAGGCCCCGTACGCTGTTCGCCACCCACTATCACGAGCTCACCGTCTTGGAGGAAACGCTGCAGCGTCTGCGCAACTTCACCGTCGCGGTCAAGGAGTGGCAGGACGAGATCCTCTTCCTGCATCGCGTCGAGCCAGGACGTGCCGACAAGAGCTACGGCATCCAGGTGGCCCAGCTTGCAGGACTGCCGCCCGCGGTCATTGCACGCGCACGCGAGATCCTCGAGGAGCACGAACGCATGGAGCACGCGCTCGGTCGCACGCCGGCCGCGTCCGAGCCTTGCGACGACAACGCATCGTCCGCACAGCTCGGTCTGTTCGCGGCGCACGAACAACACGTGGCGCGTCGGTTGCGCGAGGCGCGTGTCGAAGCCATGAGCGCCGAGGAAGCGCGCGACTTCCTGATGAAGCTCCGCCGCGAGCTGTGACGTGCCGCCACACGCGTCTGGAGCGCGTGGGGACGCAGGCGGTGGACGCCCGGCCACACCTGGACGAGTGCTGACCGTCAGGCATCGCGTGCGCAGCGCGGCGGCTCCGCGGCACACCTGCAGGCACCTCGAAATCACTCGAATGAACGTGGACAATACGCTGAGAAAGGGCGTCTTCGGACACCTCGAAACGGCGCATCCTGGGAGCGCGCGGAGACCGCCGCCCGGTTGCTTGCTGGCGCATGGCTTGCTGTTCCCGACTCTCGCGGGATCCCGCAATCCCGCATGCGCGCAGTTCGTGGGCCGGCGTCATCGGGAATCGACACATGAGTGAAACGAGACCTCGCGTCGCGCTTCTCGGCGCGCGCGAAGACGAGATCGAGCTGCTCGCCGAGCTGCATCGCAGCGCACGCGTCGTGCTCACGGCTGTCTATGATCCCGACCCGCATGCCCCTGGCCTCGCGGTGGCCGAGATTGCCGGCGTCCCCGCGGGTGCCGATCTCGAGGCCCGCCAACGTTTGGGCCAGGCGGAGTTCGTCGTCCTGCCGTCCGACCGCATGGCCTTCCACGAAGCCATCGACTGGTGCAGCGGACTGCATGGTCAGCTGATCGCACTCGACGAGGCGCGCCGACGCTGGGGTTCCGCCAGCAGCGTCGGGCCGGGTGCCACGACACCCGAGACGTCTTCGCTCGTCGAAATGGATTGCGCTGGAGCCCGCCTCGCGTCGCGCTCCGAGCTCGCCGACTGGTTGCTCGACATCGCCATGCGCGCCGTGGGCGCCACCGGAGGCTCGGTGCAGCTGGTCGCACCGCAGACCGAGCAGCTGTACGTGCTCACGGCACGCGGACTTTCCGAAGAGGTGGTGCGCAGCGCGCGTCATCCGATGGGCGAACCCATCTCTGGCCTCACCGCCGGCATGCGCTCGCCGCAGGTGCTGCACGGCCCGCAGCACCGCCATCTGCCGAGCGATCGCGCCGCGCTCACCAGCGCCATGAGCGTGCCGCTGGAAACGCCCGATAACATCTTGGTCGGCGTCATGAACGTTTCGACGACGGTGCGCGGCAAGCGTTTCGACGACCAAGACCTGGCACAGCTCACCGCCTTGGCGCCGCACGCGGCGCGCTTGCTGTCGCGCGCCCACCAGTTCGAAGTTGCGGCGCAACATCGCGGCGACCAGCAGCTGTTCGAATCCTTGCGCGAGCTCGAGGCCCGCGGCGCCGAGCTGGGCAGCGCGCTGCACACCCTGTGCAACGAGCTGCGGGGACGGATCGAAGCCGACTCGATCGGCCTGTATCTGAGCACGGAGGACGGGGACTGGCTGCAGATCGCGCTCGACGCCGGCACGGACGCGCGCGCTCGCGTCCGCCGGACGGCGGCGGCGCGCGCCTTCGTCGAGCGCCG
>JBFJHN010000569.1:0-2967 GCA_041613275.1 Candidatus Krumholzibacteriia bacterium
CGTAGCCCGTCTTGGCGACGCGCACGGCGCGGCCATCGAGCGGCTGCGCAAGCGCCGCAAGCAGCGCGGCGCCCGTTGGCGTGACGCGCTCGCCTTCGGATGTACTGAACTGCAGCGGCCAGCCGTGCAGCAGGTGCAGGGTTGCAGGCGGCGGCACGGGAATCGTGCCGTGCTCGCTGCGCGTCGTGCCGCGCCCCACACGAATTTGAGACGCGCGGAAGCCTTCGACACCGTGCTGCTCGCACAGCCAGTCCAGTCCCACGCAAACTCCCGCGATGTCGACGATCGCGTCGACAGCGCCGACCTCGTGGAAGTGCACCTTTTCGATCGTGGTGCGGTGCACCGAGGCCTCGGCTTCGGCCAAGCGCGTGAACACCTGCTCGCTCCACGATAGCGCGCGCGCAGGGAGATCGCCTCCGCGTAGGATCTCGAGCACGTGGCGCAGGTGCCGGTGGGGATGTTCCGTGCGCTCGTCGAGCACCACGCGCACATGCGTGGCCGCGATGCCGTTGCGCGTCACCGCTTCCTGCTCCAACCGATAGCCCTGCAAGGGAAGCGTCGCCAACGCCGCGCGCAAACGCTCCAACGGCACGCCAAGATCGACCAGCGCGCCCAGCGTCATGTCGCCGGAGATTCCAGAAGGGCAGTCGAAGACCAAGCACTTCATCGCGTCGCCTCGTCCCCGCGCGCGTTCTCGAGAGCACGCAAGTGCAACGTCGCCGCCGCCGCGGCGCCAAAGCCGTTGTCGATGTTCACGACCGTCACGCCCACCGCGCAGCTGTTCAGCATGCCCAAGAGCGCGGCCAGGCCACCGAACGCCGCCCCGTAGCCCACGCTCGTCGGCACCGCAATCGTCGGCTTGCCTGCGATGCCGCAGACGACGCTGGCCAGCGCGCCTTCCATGCCGGCGATGACGATCAAGATGTCGCTGCGGGCGAGCACCTCACGGCTCGCGAGCAGTCGGTGCAAACCCGCCACGCCGACGTCGCTCAGGCGCTCGACCTCGACTCCCAATGCCGTCAGCGTTTCGGCCGCTTCCTCGGCGACGCCCAGGTCGGACGTGCCCGCGGTGATGACCGCCACCCTTCCGGGCACGCGTGTCGGCGAGTCGGCGGCCACGCGGAACGTGCGTCCGCGCTCGTTGTACGTCGCGCGCGGCACCTGGGCGCGCACCTTTGCGAACGCTTCGGAAGAGCAGCGCGTTCCGAGAACGCCGCTTCCACGCTCGGCCATGTGCGTGGCGATCGTGGCGACCTCGTCGGGCGTCTTGCCCTCGCACAGAATGACTTCCGGAAAGCCCAGCCGCAGCTGCCGGTGATGATCGACGCGCGCCACCCCCAGATCCGCGAACGGCAGGTCGCGCAATTTCTCCAACGCTTCGTGGGTGTCCACGGTTCCGTTCCGCACCGACTCCAGCAGATCGCGCAGGTCAGACTCGCGCATGCACGCCCCCCTTCGCCGGCGTGCCGCGCGACACTCCCGCAGCGGGAGCGTCGGCCCCAGCGGAAGTGGCGGCCCCGGCAGCCTCGTGAGCGCTCGTCGCCTCGAGGCTGGCCGGATCGCAGCTGACGCCATCGAGCTGCAGGTCGCGCACCTGCATCGTCTGATCGCCGACGTCATCGCCGTCCGCGACGCCGTCCAGCTCCAGGAAGCGGTCCATCACGCGTTGGACGTCGTCGTAGCTCTCGACGGCAAACACCTCGGGGCGTAGATCCTTCGAGCCAGGTAGTCCCGAGATGTACCAGGCTAGATGTTTGCGCATGCGGCGCACGACATGGAGCTCGTCGCGGTCACGCTCGTCCAGCTCCATCGCGAGATTCTCGAGCGTGAGCGTGACGCGCTCACGCGTGGAGGGCAACCGTACCGGGCGACCGGCCAAGCGCGCCTTCACCTGCTCGAAGATCCACGGATAGCCGAAGCTGCCGCGTCCGATCATGACGGAGTCGCAGCCCGTCTCCTCGAACATGCGCATGGCGTCTTCGGCCGTGCGGATGTCGCCGTTGCCCACGACCGGGATGCCGACCGCCTGCTTGACCTGATGGATGATCTCCCAGCGCGCGACACCGCTGAAGCCCTGCTTGCGTGTGCGCGGGTGAACGCTGATCCACTGTGCGCCTTCGGCTTCGATGATGCGCGCGGCCTCGACGGCCGTGATGGAGCCCTCGTCCCATCCGGCGCGAATCTTCACCGAGACGGGCACCGCGGCGCGCGCCACCACGGCGCCGACGACGCGCGCCAGGCGCGGCAGGTCGCGCAGCAAGTCCGAGCCGCCCGCGTTGCGCACCACCTTGCGCGCCGGGCAGCCCATGTTGATGTCGATGGCGTCGGGGCGCATCTCGTTCACGAGCGCGGCGGCCATGCCCATCTTCTCGGGATCGCCGCCGAAGATCTGCACGGCGAGCGGGCGCTCCTCGGGCGTGAAGCGCGCCAGCTCGTAGCTACGCAAACTATCGCGCGACAAGCCTTCGCTCGACACGAGCTCGGTCACGACGTAGTCGGCCCCGAAGCGCTTGCAGATGCGCCGGTAGATGCTGTTGGTAATGCTGGCCACCGGGGCCAGCGCCACCAAGTGCTCGCGCATCCTCGACTGCAGCTCGGACATCCGGACCTCCTCGGCACGACGATAGCAGCCCCCACGGACCGAGGGCAATCCGTTGCAAGTTATTCAGTTACACGAGGGGCGTGGCTGGAATCGTTACTGGGGCGTGCGAAGGAGATCCGCGAGCTTCCGCAACTGGACGGTCGCGTCGTTCTCGACGTTCTGCTGGAGCCAGCCGAGGTGTCCGGCGCTGTAGACGACGAGGATCCGCTGGTCGGGCGAGGTCGCGAGCGCATCGCGCCCCAGCGCGAGTGACTGTACACGCCACAATCGATCGGCTGCGTCGGGTAGTCGCCTCGCAGGATCGGCGCGACAAGTTCCCCAAGTCGACGTGGTGCGAAGTCGTCCACGGGGTCGTGCAGCTCGCC
>JBFJHN010000570.1:0-2967 GCA_041613275.1 Candidatus Krumholzibacteriia bacterium
AGGACGGGGATCTCAGCCCCGTGTTCTACGACTTCGACAAGGCGGACATCCGTTCGGACGCGCGGGCGACGCTGACGGCGAACGGACGCAAGCTGCTCGACGTTCCCAACGCGCGCATCATGATCGAAGGTCATTGTGACGAGCGCGGTACGGTCGAGTACAACTTGGCGCTCGGAGATCGACGCGCGATGGCAGCCAAGAACTTCCTCGTGAACTACGGGGTGCCTGCCAGTCGCATGGACACCATAAGCTACGGCGAGAGTCGGCCGTTCGTCGATGGTCAGAACGAAAGCGCCTGGCAACAGAACCGTCGCGCGCATTTCCGCGTGCGATAGGACACGAGCGGAGCGGGTCGGGCGGAAACGCTCGACCCGCTTCGTGTCTTCAGCTGGACGGTCGGATGCGATGGGCGCCAAACCCGTGAGGATTGCCAAGCCGTGGCTGCTCCTGGCCACGGTCTTCCTGGTTCTGGCGGGGTGCAGCAGCAAGCGTCTGACGACCGTCGAGCTGCGCACGGCGCGTCTCGAGGATCAGGTGCTGGCCCTCGAGCGCACGCAGACACGCCTGACGCGCATGGTCGACAGCCTCAACGTCCTGGTCGAGGAGCAGACGCAGGTCGTACGCCGGCGGCGTGCGGACAACAGCACGCGCGTCGACGACCTCGAACGGCTGATCCAGTCGTTGCAGCAGGAGCTGCAGGCGGCGCAGTCGGAAATTCGCGAACTCAAGGACCAGGTGCGCTACGAGCGCGGCGGGCTGTCGACCCTGGAGCCGGGGATGGGCGCCGGGCCCGACGACGGCGGCTTCCCCCCGTCACAGCAGCCGGCGAACCCGACGACGGCGCCACCGCCGCAGACCACGCCGCGATCTCTGTACGACGCCGCCTACCAGGATTTGACGCGCGGCAACCACGGGCTCGCGCTCATGGGCTTCCAGGAAGTCCTCACCCAGTTCCCGGACTCCGAGCTGGCCGACAACGCGCAATACTGGATCGGCGAGACGTACTACGATCAGGCCGACTACGAACGCGCTCTCGAAGAGTTCCGCAAGGTCCCGGAGAGCTTCCCCACCGGCGACAAGGTGCCTGCCGCGCTGCTGAAGGCCGGCTTCTCACTGCAGGCGCTCGGCCACAAGCAGGACGCCTGCACGGCCTATCGTGATCTCGTCAACCGCTTCCCCGGAAGCGAGGAGGCGCGGCTCGCCATGACGCGTCTCGGCGACCTCTGCGGCGAGTAGGGCGCACGGCACCCGAGAAGCGCGCGACGTCCCCCAGACCCACCGCTTCTTGCGCGGCGCGCGCGCGCCACGTAGCTTTCCTGAGAACATGCGTCACGAACCCCGAAAGAAGCTTCGCCGGGCGGGACTGTGCGTCGCGCTGCTGCTGGGAGCCACGCGCCTGGTGGCGGCTGACGACACGCGCAGCCTGCTGGCGATCGAGCCGCGCAGCCCGTGGACGCTGCGTGAGCTCGAGGCCCTCTCCGCGGACCTCGTGAGCTACGACCCCGACACCGGCGTGGCCTACGTGACCGCGAACGCCGCCGAGCAACGTCGGCTGGTCGAGCACGGCTTCGCCGTGTCGACGATCGAGCTGGACGTCTTGGCGGGGTTCGAGCGCCTCGCCCAAGACCCCGGTCTGGGCCTCTACACCACCTGGGACGAGCTCGTCCTGGCGCTCGAGACCTTGCACGCCACGTTCCCGGACCTCACGCATCTCGAGGTCATCGGAACCAGTCTCGAGGGTCGCTCCATCCACGCGCTCAAGATATCGGACGAGCCGGACGTCGAAGACCCGGACGAGGCGGACGTGCTCATCGTCGGCAACCATCACGCGCGCGAGCTGATGTCCGTCGAGGTGCCGCTGCACTTCGCGCGCACTCTGTTGAATGGCTACCGCAGCGATGCGCGCATACGTCGTCTGGTCGACGAGCGCGAGGTGTGGATTGTTCCCATGCTGAACCCCGACGGCCACGTCTATCAGCAGGAAACGCAAGGCAGGCCCGGGTGGCGCAAGAACCGCCGACGCGAGGGCGAAGACGTCGTCGGCGTCGATCTCAACCGCAACTACTCGTTCCAATGGGGCTTGGATGACCGAGGCAGCTCGGGCGAGCCGCTCAGCGAGACCTATCGCGGCACCGCAGCGTTCTCGGAGCCCGAATCGCGCGCGCTGGCCGCGCTCGTCGAGCGGCAGGCGTTCACGATCGCGCTCAGCTACCACAGCTTCGGCGAGCTGCTGCTCTACCCGTGGGGCCACACGCGCGACGTGACCACCCCGGACCACGCGGTGTTCGTGGCGCTCGCCGGCGAGATGGTGCGCGACAACGGCTACCGTCCCGGCAACGCCTTCAGCGGCGCCATCTACCTGACGAACGGGGGTTGGGGCGACTACATGTACGGCGCGCTCGACGCCCGCAAGGAAGAGCGCACCTTCGCCTTCACGGTGGAGCTCAACTCGCTGGCCGAAGGCGGCTTCTGGCCGGCCGAAAGCCTCATCCAGCCCACGTGCGAGCGGCTGCTGTCGATGAACCTGTACACGGTCGAGGTCGCCGCCAACGTGCGTGACGCGATCCCGCCGCTCGCGCCGGTCTTGAGCGCGACGCAGGATCCCATCGATCCCCGTATCGTGCATCTGAGCTGGCAGCAGCCCGGCGACGCGGCGCAGATCGATCACTACGAGGTGTTCGAGATCGATCCGCTGGGCGGACCCGACTCCTGGAAGCAAACGCGCAGCGTCACGCTGGAACGCAGCGCGCGTGCGCTCCTGGCCGAGAACGTTCGCATTCCGCACGACGGCCGGCTCGTCGTCGACCTCGAGGCGCGCATGCAGCCCCTGTGGGATTACGCCTACGTCCAGGTGCGCGCACATGGGGAAGGCAACTGGGTCGCGCTGCCGGGGGACGCGACGCGCGATGCGAGCCCGACCGGGCGCAACAAGGGCTCGGGGATCTCCGGCAGCCTGCATCGCGCCGC
>JBFJHN010000571.1:0-2964 GCA_041613275.1 Candidatus Krumholzibacteriia bacterium
ATGAGTTGGGACAACGACACTCAGGCTGAAGGCGCTTCCTTGCGTGCGCTCTCCACCTCATCCAACACCCGTGGTGACAGCAAGCGAACGGCAACCGACGGGGTTGACATGCCGGGCGGAATCATCGTATATCTACGATAGACGATTGGAGAGGCGTGCAATGGCGACCGTGCGGAGGAAGGCTGGGACCGATAAACCGACTGTCACACAACGAGTTGTGGCGGATGAGGCGGTCGACGAGCGGTTGGCGCGGCTGGCGCGCGGCGTGGCGCATCCGCTGCGGGTGCGCATTCTCAAGCTCCTGATGGAGCGCGGCCAGTGCGTCTGCGGCGACATCGTCGACGAGGTGCCGCGCGCCCAATCGACCGTTTCCCAGCATCTAAAAGTGCTCAAGGAGTCGGGGCTGATTCGAGGCAACGTCGAGCCGCCCCGTGTGTGCTACTGCGTCGACGAAGACGGCGTACGGCAGCTCAAAGCGCTCATCGACGAGCTTTGAGGCGCATTCAAGGGAGGACATGCCATGTCAGAACGTGAACCCGTCGCGAGCGCGACGCCGACTGAAACCGGAGCCCCCGCGGCGAAGAACACGCGGAGCTCGGGCTGCTGCGATGGGTCAACAACGACGAGCGACGCGCCCACGACGTTCGAGCCGCTTGGCACCAGCGACGACGTGCGCAAGCTCGTGCGCGACAAGTACGGTGAGATCGCGCGCGAGAGCACGAGCTGCTGCGGCCCGACGACGCGTGTCGGCGACATGCAGAAGCTCGGCTACAGCGAAGCGCAGTCGCAGGACGTTCCCGAGGGCGCCAATCTGGGTCTCGGCTGCGGCAACCCGCTGGCACACGCCGACGTGCGTGTCGGAGAAACCGTACTCGATCTGGGCTCGGGTGCCGGCATCGACGCGTTTCTCGCAGCCCGCGAGGTCGGCCCGAGCGGCCGCGTGCTGGGCGTGGACATGACGCCCGACATGATCGAACGCGCGCGCGCCAACGCGCGGCAAATCGGTGCCGACAACGTCGAGTTCCGACTGGGCGAGATCGAGAAGCTCCCCGTCGAGCCCGACAGCGTGGATCTCATCATCTCGAACTGCGTCATCAACCTGTCGCCGGACAAACCGCAGGTGTTCCGTGAGGCGTTCCGCGTGCTGAAACCCGGCGGGCGCATCTGCGTCAGCGACTTGACGTTGACGGCCCCGCTGCCCGAAGCCGTCAAGCAGTCCGTGGAAGCCTACGTCGGCTGCGTCGCCGGTGCATCGCTCAAGGAAGACTACTTGCAGTACGTGCGCGACGCCGGCTTCCAGGATGTCGAGATCGCCGAGGAAACGCGCTACCCCGTCGACGGCTCGTGTGCGCCGTCCGACGTGGCTGAGGCCTCGAATCGGGTCGTCTCGGTGAAGGTTCGCGCCCGCAAGCCTTGAAGCTCGGTGAAGCAAACTGTCGCTCCGTCGGCCGTCGCTGGCGACGATCATGAAGAGCACGCGACGTGGCTTGCGCGACTACGGAGCGCAAGCCACGCTTGCGTTGCGCTCGAACTTGTCCCAGCCCTTCTTGCCGCGCAGGAAATCCCACGTGCCGCGCATGCCCGCAACGAGCAAGATCGGCCGGTAGAAGATCAGGTCAAACGGGCCCAGCAGAACGAGCTTGACCACGTCCCGCCAGCGGAAGTCGCGGTAGGTCTGATCGTGTAGCAGAACGCTCACGGTCACCGGGATGGCGTTCGCGAATACGAGCACCCCGAAGAACCAAAGCTGCGCGTCCCAGTCCAGCAGACCCAACCCTGCCACGATGGCGAACGCCAGGAACGATACCGCCTGGAAAAGGGGCGCCACGGCCTCGTACAGCACGAGGTACGGCAGCGCCACCCAACCCACGATGCCCTGCCCGCGCCGAAACACCATGTGACGGTAGTGCCACACGGTTTCGGCGAGCACACGCTGCCAGCGCGCGCGCTGCTTGATCAGGTCGCCCACACGCTGAGGTCCTTCGGTTTCCGCCACCGGCTCGGGAAGCGAGAGAATCCGGAAGTTGCGATCTGAAGTCCGATTGCGCTCGTGGATCCGGAACGTCATCTCGATGTCCTCGCAGCTGAACTTCTTGGAGAAGCCCCCGGCTTCCGAGATGACGTCGCGGCGCCACAACGCAAAGCCTCCGGGCACACACATCATCGCACCCAACCGGCTCCATGCGAGACGATGCAGCAGAAAAGAGCGCATGAGGTCGAGATGTTGGAAGTTCATGAACGTGTTCGGATCGAGCCGTCGCCCGCCTGTTTCCAACTCCCGGCGCCCCGTGGCGAGAGACGGTTGCTGGCTGACACCGAGGAAGCTGGCCACACCGACCACGTGCGCCGGATCCAGCTGCGCCGGGCGCATGCCCTTCAGCACCGCGTCGCGCGCGTACACCGTGTCACCGTCGACGCAGCACACGTAGCGATAGCGCGCGAAGTTGAAGCCACAGTTCAACGCGTCGGCCTTGCCGCCGTTCTCCTTGTCGATCACGGTCAGGCGCGGCTCGATCGAGCTTCGGTACACGCCGCGAACGGGCTCGGTCTCAAGCAGCTTGCGGTAGAAAACGTGACGCGGCTCCAGATCGAAGGCTTCACGCAGAGCCTGGAGCGTGCCATCGGTCGAGCCGTCGTTGACGATGATGACCTCGAGCTCGGAGTACGTTTGTCCGAGCAGCGACTTCACCGCCGGCACCACGGCATCGACCTCGTTGTAGGCCGCCGACAGAATGCTCACGGGTATCGTGAAACGCGACGTCGCCAAGGACCCGTAGTTCTCGGCGCGATCCTGCCGCGTGCGCTCGCGATGTTCGAACACCGAGACGATCATCGTCATCACGCCGAATACGTATTGACCGGCGACGTACGCCAGGCATACGGCGACCGAAACCAGGATCCACGTTTGATGTTCGACACCCATCAAGCTCATGTTGTTCTCACCAGCTCGAAGTCGAGAGCTTG
>JBFJHN010000572.1:0-2963 GCA_041613275.1 Candidatus Krumholzibacteriia bacterium
GCCAACCGTGCTCGCGCACGATCTCCCTCATGCGAGCGGTGTTCGCACCGTCGACATCGCCCCACGTCTTGCCCTCGAGCTCGGGAATCGCCTCGCCGCGGCGCATCGCTTGATCGATACGTCGCATCTCGAGCAACTCGCGCCGGAGCTCCGGCTGCACGAGCGCCGCCTGCGCCGCACGGCAGCGTGCCACGACAGCCGCCCAGCGAGTGTCGTCGTGCAGCACGCGCAGATCTCGGTCCACGACCAGAGCAGCGTCGTCCAGGAAACCGCGCTCGAGCGCGGCGCCGAGACGCTCGAACGCGACGTCCAAGAGACCCGCGAGAGCTGCCGCGCACGCGGCGTTGAAGAACGTGGTGGGATTCTGCGCGCCGGCTTCGATCGCCCGCGCGTAGCTCTCCGAGCTCTCGGCGAAGCGGCGCGCATCGTAATGTTCGCGAGCCTCGCGAACCCACTCCCCGGCCGTTTGCGCCCACGCGCCGCAAGATGTCACCGTCAACGCAGTGAGACTCACGAGGAGCGCGCAAGCGAACACATGGGATGGAGCGAAACGGCGCATCAGCCTAGCCTCCAACGCGATGGCTGTGATGACGGCTGATACACGAATGTAGATGGTGGGTTCCAGGATCGAAAGCTGCCCAGGCGGAACGGTCCGCACTCCTCACGCGCCCGCGGCGCGGATTTGCTTCGTCAGCGCAGGCTCGATCCCGAGAAGACGCGCATACACCGTGACCTGACCGCGGTGATACATCTCCTGATCGATGCCATGCATCAGCCACGCGAAGCGCGTGCCTCTGTTGCCATCGAAACGTTCGATGTGCTGCATCATGTGCAGATCGCCCACGGCACAAAAACGCTTCTGTCCCTCGCGCAGCTGCGACTTGAGGAGGCCGAGCAGCTCGGCACGGGTCTTCGCGCGATACGCCGGACCCGCGTACTTGCGCAGCAGCTTGGGCCAGGGAAGACGTCGGAAGTTGGTGTCTTCGCGCGTCAATTCGCCGGTCATCATCATCGCGACTTCGAGGATGTGCACGGCGAGCTCACGCACGCTTTTCATCTCGGGCGTTGGACGGAAGTCCCAATGCTTGCCCGGGATGTTGCGGACTTCGTGGATGAACCCCTGACGGGCGTCACCCCAGGATTCCAGTGCCTCGTCCAACAGGCTCGTGGCAGCGCTCATGAGACCTCCCTCGACAGACCGTGAATGTACCACGGTCCGTGGGGTGCTCCTGGCGCGCAGGCCCAGCTGGGAGCGCGCCCGGCTGCAATCACGGCGCGGGACCGGACTGCGTGGTCCCCGACTGCCCGTACGGCAGCTGGATCACACCAAAGCGCGTGTCGACGCTCATGAAGCCGGTGATCGAGTAGCTGATGGTCTCGCGATTGAGGTCGGTGAGCACTTCGACGAGTCCGGTTCCCAAGTCCATGGGAGAGAACGACAGCTGAATGGGAATCGTGCCCACCTGTGCCGGCTCCAAGGCCACCGTGCCGCGCGCTTGACCTGTTGCGACCTGCTTGTCGGACAGGCCCAGATCCCAGCGCAGCGAACTCAGCGAGAAAGGGAAGGTGTTGGTGTTCTCGACGTCCAGGCTCAGCACGCCTTCGACCTTGCTCAACGATGTCTCCGACCAGTGGAGCGACGACACACGCACGATCGGCGGCTTCGGCACGGGCAGCTCGCCCTGGGTGCGCAACGGAAACCGAAGCGGCTCGGCGCCCTCCACCTGTGCGCGGAGCCCGAGCTCGGCCGCGTACGGAATGACGTGTCCCGGCCGTACCGAGGCCACCGTGTTCACGAGCGACACCAGATCCACACGCACGGGCAGCTCGACCGTATGGGCCCGCCGCGCGGAGATTTTGCCTTCGACTTCGGTCGCGCCGGTCAGGAACGTACGGTCGTGCGTCACCAGCGTGTAGTCCACGTCGAGCAGCGGCAGATCGAAGCTGTAGGGGTTCTCGACGGTGACGTCGAAGATCAGCTGCAGCGACTGGTGATCGATGTCCGCCATGCGAACGCCGCTCACATGGGCCGTCGGGTGCTGCAGCGAGAGATCCTGCAGCGCCTGTTGCACCGTGCCGCAACCCGGAAGAAGCGCCAGCGCAAGCGAACATGCCCCCCAGGTCGATGTTCGACCGCTCTTCCAGGCGTGTGCGCCCGCCCTCACCTTCGCATCGACACTCGGACGTTCGAAGAACTTCACACCGCGCATGCGTATCCCCTCCCCGGGTCGCGCCTTTCGGCCCCCCCCGACGCGCGCGACGGGCGTCGCGCCGTCTGGGCCTCGTTTTCCGTGCAACGAGCCGTCTGCTTGCCTGGGCATCCCTTCGCAACTTGCGTGTCAGCAACGCGTCGAAGACCACATGTTAAGCTCACAAGGCATGAAAGCACGAAGTCCTTCCATCAATATCGTTGCGTTGTTGATTCTCGCCTGGACGATGGTCGCGGCCCACGCTCCCGTCGCCGGTGTCACGTCCGACCCTTCCGTCGGAAGCGCCGACGCCGAGGCGGCTCGCGTCGCCGCCGAGCTCGACGCGTTCCTCGCACAGTCGGCGCAGGCGGGCTTCTCGGGTGCGGTTCTCGTGGAGTACGGCGGTCGCGTCGTTCTCGAAAAGGGCTACGGACATGCGGACCGCGTCGCGAAGACTGCGAACACTCCTGGGACCGTCTTCAACATCTGCTCGATCAGCAAGATCTTCACGGCCGCCGCGGTGCTGCACTTGGAAATGGATGGCAAGCTGCGCGTCGCCGATACTTTGGAGAGGCATCTCGGTCCGTTCCCGGAAGCGAAGTCGTCGGCGACCGTGCACCAGCTGCTCACGCACACCGCGGGGCTGGTCGTGCGCGGCACCGAGCTGGACGGCTCGACCCGCGATCGTTTCGTCCAGGCCATGAAGGACGGACCCATCGAGTCGCACCCGGGCGAGGAGTTTCGCTATACCAACGCGGGATACAGCCTGCTCGC
>JBFJHN010000573.1:0-2957 GCA_041613275.1 Candidatus Krumholzibacteriia bacterium
CCGTCTCCGGATCCCACTCGGGAATCGCGCGCACGCCGTCGATATCCACGTCGAGCGCCCCGTCCGAGAGGTCGGCGCCGCGATCGTGCACGACGAAGCGCAGGCGCGGCGGCTTGCCGGGGCGCAGGCGCGCCACGAAGTCGCGCAGCTCGGGCGGCGTGGTGTCGCGCAGAAGCACGAACGTGCCCAGGAAGCGCGTGCTGCCGACGAGATCGCCGGCGGCATCGACGTCGGCGGTCAGGAAGCGCAGCCCGCGGCGGTTGCGCACGAACAACCCCAAGCGTTCGGCGGGTGCGCCGTCGCCGTTCGTCGCGGTCACGCTCGCGGGCGCACGCACGCGCACGCGCACGCGCTTGTCGAGCGCGGCGGCGCCCGGCTCGACGGCGATGCACAGCCCTGCCGGCTCGAGCTCCGGACCCAGCTTCCAGCTGGCGGTGTCGCACGGCCGCGCTCGCAACGCCACGTCTTCGAGCAACGTTCCCGGCTCGAACTCGAGCTGCAACTGTGGGTGCAGATCCTCGACGATGCGTGCGGTGCCGCGACGCACGATGCGCGCGGCCGTCGGGTGCTGCAGGATGCGCCGGCGACCGGCGTGATCCACGGCGCCCACGACCAACGCATCGGTGTCCTCGAGATCGGCGACGTCGCCCACCCACACCCAGAGTCGTTCTTCGCGTTGGACGAGGCCGTCCAGTGCGCGGCGACGCGCGTCCGGACGCTGCAGCCACAGGGTCGGCGGCTGCGCCAGCAGCGCGTCGCTGGTGATCTCGACACGCAGGCGCCCGTACTCCCAGCGCGTCGCCACGTCGAGCCCCAGCTCCTCGCTGGGTTGCACGTCGGGAGGCGCCACCCAGGTGCGCAGCGCCGTCAGGCCGCTCGCGTCGCGCACCCGAGCGCGCAGCGCGGCGCCGCGTGCCCCGTCGACCGGGAGCTCGGCGGTCCAGCGCGGCTCGTCCGCGGCGCGCTCGACCGGAAGGGGCCCCCACGTCGCGCCGCCGTCGCGCGAGACGTGCAGTGCCAGCTCCAGCGCTTCACCCTCGGGATCGCTGGCCTCGCACTCGACGCGACCCGTCGCGACATCCACCTCGAGCACGTCCACCGCGGGCGGATGGCTGACCACGAGCGGGAAGCGCACGCTGCGCGTGTGACCCGCCACGTCGGCGACCTCGATCTCGACCTCGTGTCGCCCGGGTCCCACGACGGCGCCTTCGTCGAGGCCCGCCGCTTCCGGAACCGCGGCCAGCAGCATGCCGCGGGTGCCCGTCGCCGGCGCGCGCCCCGGCAGTCGGTTCCCCGGACGCGCGTACATCAAGAACGACTTGGCGTTGAAGCGCACGAGGCGTTCCTGGTCGTAGTCGAGAACGATGTGATGGTTGTGCGAGTAGTCGAAGCGCTCGTGGTACGCCTCGTAAAGCGTGCGCCCGTCGACGCGCAGCGTGTAGCGATACGGCGCCTGTCGGTACGGTCCGCGCGCGGCGCGGTCGATGCTGCTCACCGCGAAGCCCAAACGGCCGGCCGCGACCACGGCGTCGGCGGTCGATTCCCCCGAGGCGATCTTCATGGTGTGACGCAGAACGTCACCGCTGGCGTGCGAGCGGGCATCCAGCGGTAGCACGCTGACGTCGCGGATGGTCGGTCGCACGCGGTCCGGCACGCTGAACCCCGACGTCTGCGGATTGATCGGGGAGTCGCCCTGGCGCATCTCGAAGTGCAGGTGCGGAAAGCCGACGCCGGTATCGCCGCTCCACGCGATCACCTCGCCGCGACGCACGGGGATCTCCCCGCGCCGCAGCGTGATGTCGAACGAGTAGCGACCGCGCTTCTTCTGCTCCGACCAGGCGCGCTCGGCCATGGGCTCGGCGAAACGGTCCAGGTGCGCGTAGACGACGATCTCGCCGGTTTCGAGCTGCAGGTACAGCGCCTTGCCGTAGCCGAACGGCGACATGCGCATGCGCGCCACCCAGCCGTCGCCGACGGCGCGGCATCGCAGCCCCGTGCGACCGCCGGTGCCCAGGTCGATCCCCGCGTGCAGGTGCGTGGGACGCGGCTCGCCGAAGCTGCTGGTGAGGATGGGCTCGACGTCGAGAGGCCAGACGGGCTCCTCGGCAGCGACGATCGCGGCGCACAGGCAACCTGCGAGGGCCGTTCCGATTCCGACACGTCGCCAACCCAACCCGGCACCTCACCGCGTTCGTCGAGCCATGTTCCGCCACAGAGCCCGGGCATAGCACCGCGCCGCGCGCAGCGTCAAGCGCGTCCCCGGACCGGGTCGTTGCCGTTTTGAAACCGGCGCCCCCAGGCGGCGTTCCGGGCCCGGGGAAGCGTCCGCGCCGCCGGCGGCGGGTCGCAACCCGGCGCGCCCCATGCGGTTCGCTTGCTGCCCCTGGGGTGGTATGCTACCGTGCGCCGTTCGTAGAGGACGCCGTGCGCGGCATTGGACACGACCATCCCCGTCCGAACCGGCAGAAGCCCAGCGGAAGCCGCTCGCACAACACAACGTACGACTCGACGGTGACGGTACGTGGCCCGTTCGAAGGAGACGCGCCATGCTGAGACAGCTCCGGTCCGGCCAGACGATGAAGACGATCATGTGGATCGTCGCCGCGTCGTTCTTCATCGGCTTCATCATTCTGTCCGACGGCCTCAACGTCGGCCGCGGCGGCGGCGCGCCGCAGGCCACCAGCGTCGGCAGCATCAACGGCTTCGACATCCCGCCCGAGTACTACCGCGGCGTCCTCAATCAGCTCGTCGAGTCCGAGCGCGCGCGTTCGCCGTTGGCCGACCTGCGCACCTCCGACTACGAGCGGCTCGAAGAGCTTGCCTGGGACAACATCATCACCGAAGTCGTCATCCGCCAGGAAGCCGACCGTCTCGGCCTGCAAACGCAAGACGACGAAGTCATCGCGGCCATGACGCTCAGCCCGCCGCAGTTCGTGCGCCAGCGCTTCACCGGCGAG
>JBFJHN010000574.1:0-2950 GCA_041613275.1 Candidatus Krumholzibacteriia bacterium
CCACCACGAGCGTCCTGGCGGTCGTGGCCCAGTTCCTCTGATCCGCTCCGATTTTCCGTGTAACGTTTCGGGGCCCGCCGCAGTCTCAATGCCGAAGTCAGTTTACCCGAGGTGAGCGCGGACTTGAACGAGCTCTCCGACAACGAGCACATGCACCGTCTCGCGGCGGGCGAGATTGCTCATCTCGCGCCTCTGTATCGGCGATGGCAGCCGAAGGTGGTCGCGCTCTGCTACGGCATGGTCGGGGATTCCACCGATGCCGCCGACCTGACCCACGAGGTGTTTCTGCGCCTCGTCCGTTACCGCCACACGTTTCGTGGCGACGCGTCGTTCGGAAGCTGGCTGTACACCATGGCGCGTCGCGTTTGCCTGGACCACGTGAACCAGAATCACCGGCGGCGGCGAGCGCTGGACACCGTGCAATCGGATCTCGCCATACGCACGCCGTCCGTCGGCGATGAACGGCTGCGCCGCGTGCGCCGCGCATTCGAGCAGTTGGAATCCGACCAACGCGAGGTTTTGGTTCTGCATCGAATCTACGGACTGAAGTATCGCGAGATTGCCGATCTGTTGAACTCGAGCGAGGGTGCGGTGAGAGTGCGCGCACATCGCGCGCTCAACGCACTACGAGAACGGCTGCAAGGTTTGGAGCCATCGTGAACCCCGAGGAAAAGAATGCGTTGTTCTTCGATGCGTTGCTCGAAGAGCTGCCCGCGAAGCGCCAAGCGCAGCTCGACGCGCTGCTCCAGGATCCGGAGGCACGCGCCGAGTACGAGGCGCTGCAATCGATGTGGAGCGATCTGGGAAACGTGCTCACTGCGCCGGCGAGCGAGAATGCGTCTCCGCTGGGGACGATCGTGCGGGAGCTGCCGCGCCGAGCACCGTCGCGTCGCTGGTGGGTCGGTGCATTGGCCGCTGGTGTCGCGCTGTTCTTCCTGGGTTCGTGGGTCGGCACGACGCAGCGCGCAACGGACCTGCAGCGCGCAACGGTGCCGAGCAGCGCGGACGTCGTGACGCTCCCGCGCTTCGCGGTCCTGCTCTACGGCAGGCCGTCGGGCGCGCCGCCCGATCCCGCGCGCTTGCAGCAGGTGGTGAGTGAAATGAAGACGTGGCGGGACCGGCTGGATGCCGAGCGTCGTCACATCGTCGCCGAAAAGCTCGCGGCGCAACCCGGCTTCGAGCTCGAAAGCGTCGGCGGGACGATCGAGCAGAGGAGCGCCACGTCGGACTCCGGGACGCTCCGGCTCGGCGGCCTGTACATCATTCACGCGAGCGACCTCGACGAAGCCACTTCGATTGCGCGCCAGTGCCCGTTGCTACGCTACGGCGGTATCGTGCGGGTGCGGGCCATCGACGACGTTTGACCCTTTGGAAGCGAGGCGAGATCGATGAAGCATCCCTTTCGAACACGCTCATGCATCAAACTCGCGGGGCTTGGATTTGCGGTTGCCATGGCCATGACCTGGGGCGCTGCCGCAGATCTCGATGCCGCCGGTGTCGATGCCGCGGCGCCCGCCCACGCAGCTCCGGCAGCTCCGTCGTTCCAGTCCGCCATCCTCATCCAATTCGCCGTCTCGGACCTCGAGCGCTCGGTGGTGT
This sequence comes from Candidatus Krumholzibacteriia bacterium, assembly GCA_041613275.1. GTDB lineage: Bacteria > Krumholzibacteriota > Krumholzibacteriia > JBFJHN01. Next base: position 1,600 of record JBFJHN010000574.1, read on the forward strand.
TCTATCGCGATGTCGTCGGTCTGGAGTTCGAGCTGCAGATCGACGCGCTCAAGTGGGCGCGCTTCAAGACCTCGATCCCGGGCGTGATTCTGGGGCTTGGCGAGAGCCCCGAGGTGCGCGGTAGTGGGACGACGTCGTTGAATCTCTCGGTGAACGACGTCGACGCCATGCGCACGCTTCTCGAGTCGCGCGGCGTCGAGTTCCTGGGACCCACGACGCACATTCCCGGAGTGGTTCGATTGGCTGATTTTCTCGATCCCGACGGGAACAAGATTCGGCTGGCCGGACATCCAGGGACGCAGGACGAGGAGTAGACACCATGCTGCGTTGGAGCGAGAGAACGTGTGCAAAACGCGAACCGCGGCCGGCGCTCGTCGCACGCACGACGATCACGGGATGCGCGATCGCGACACTCCTGCTCATCACGGACGGTGTAGGAGCGCGCGAGTGGACGACGACGCAGGCCGAGGTCCTCGCGGTCGTCGAGGCATACACCGAAGCTTCGCACCGAAGAGATCTGGATGCGTATCTCAGCTACTGGCACACCGAGTTTCTGGGCTGGCACAACGGCGACCCGGCGCCGACGAACAAGGAACAGCGGCGTCGCGGCCTACAGCGCTATTTCGCGGCAACGAAGTCGCTCGGCTACGAGCTGGAGCCTCTGGGCGTTCAGGTGCTGGCAGGTGGGGACGCCGCCATCGTCCACTACGTCCTGCGCAACGTCTTGGAGTCGCACAACGGCGAACGCGTGCGCGGCGTCTCGCACTGGACGGACTATCTGGTGCGGGAGAACGGGCGCTGGCTGCTGCTGAGCGATCACGGCGGCGCACAACCGGCGGTGGACAGCGGTTCGGACTGACGCGAGTCGAGCGCGCGGCGGATCGCAGCGATCGCAGCGAGCTTGGGGCAACGGGTCGCGCGGAGACGTTCGCGGACACCGCCGTCAGGGGCCAGGCGCAAGGCGTTCCTGGATGCCCGCCCACACCTTGCGGCGCCAGCCGCGGCCGCCGTTGCAAAGGAGAATCACGGTGATGCCGTCTTCGGGGTAGCGGGCCAGCTGTCCCTCGAAGCCGGGGCTTCCGCAGCCGCGATGATGGAACGGCGTACCGTGGTTCGTCGTCGCCACATGCCAGCCGTAGCCTTCGTCGCCGTGGTAGGCGGTGAACATCTTGTCGCGTGCGGCGGCCGACAGGACCGCATCGTTACGCAACGCGAGCTCCCAGCGATACAGATCACGCACCGTGCTCCGCATGCCTCCGGCACCGCGCCGGCCCCACGTGAGCTCGTCGTCGGATATCGGTGTTCGAGCATTCTCGTCGCGGTAACCGTGCGCGCGCGGCGCATCGTCATC
>JBFJHN010000575.1:0-2947 GCA_041613275.1 Candidatus Krumholzibacteriia bacterium
ATGTCTTCGTCGAGAACAGCGCGCCTCCGACGGTTGTGAACCGTGCGCACGTTTCGACGTCTAACGATACCCAGCTCGGAAACAACGCCGGCTCCGCGTCCACCGCGGTGGCACCGTCGAAGCCAATCGTGGTTGAGAAAAGTTCGTCACGTGTCGCCGCCGGCATGGGCGAGTCGATCGATTACACGATCGTGATTCGCAACACGAATGCGGGCATCGTTTCTGATCTGGAGATCCGCGACGACCTACCCAAAGGATTCGTCTACCTGAGCGGAAGCGCCCGCCTCGACGGAGCCTCGCGGCCGGACCCGGGCGGAAGCCCTGGCCCGCGGCTCGACTTCCCGATTGGTGCGCTACCGGCAAACACCAGCGTCACCCTGAGCTACCGAGTGCGGATCGGGCCCGGCGCAGAGCTTGGCAACGGCGTGAACAGCGCACAGGCCGTCCGCGCCGACACCTCGTTGTCGAACGTGGCCGCCGCGCGCGTGATGCTCCGTGAAGGAGTCTTCACACACGAAGGGCATATCGCCGGGCAGGTGTTTGCCACATCGGGCGACTCGTTGCGCGCATTCGAAAAGACAGGTGTCGGCGTGCCCAACGTGCGCGTGTATCTCGAGGACGGGACCTCGGCTGTCACCGACGAGAACGGGCAGTATCACTTTGCCGGCGTCCGCCCACGCTTGCACGTCGTGAAGATCGACACCGCGACGCTACCTCAGGGAACGCGTCTGTTGACGCTCGCGAACCGGCACGCCGACGATCCTCGAACGCGTTTCGTCGACCTCAAGAAGGGCGAGCTACACCGAGCAGACTTTGCGATCGCGTCGGAGAACGTTGACGGGACGACCTTCGCGCCCAAGTCGGCGCAGGTTGATGGCGCGGGCCCGAGCTCACCGACGCGCGCACCCGTCCTCGCTGGCCTGGTGAAGGGCCGCCTCGAATTCCGCTCCAAGGGGCTGGGAGAGCTCGCGAACGCGTCGCGACGCGATCGATTCGAGGACGAACTTGCCGACTGGAGCGTCGATAGCGACGACGGCAAAGTGCAGGCAGAAAGTCGGGTCGCCCTGTTCATGAAGACCACGCTGAAGGACGACTACGACGTGACGTTGAGGCTCGACAGTGAATCTGACGACGACGCTCGGTTGTTCCGGGACATTCGTCCGAACGAGCTCTACACGTTGTACGGAGACGCGTCGGCCCAGGAGTTCGAGGCGCAATCGACGGGGCGTGTGTATGCACGCGTCGAGAAGGACAGCTCGTACGTTGCCTATGGGGACTTCATGACCCCGTCCGCGACGGAACGACAGCTTGGCGCGTACCGTCGGAGCCTCAATGGCGCGCTGGCCCACGTCGAGCACGCGCGCGTGTCCACGAACGTGTACGCCAGCCGTGGCGACGAGAGGCAAATCGTCGAGGAATTCCCAGGCGAAGGCGTCTCGGGTCCGTACCAGCTGGGCAACACGGAGGGTCTCCTCAACAGTGAACGGGTCGAGCTCGTCGTCCGCGATCGGAATCAGCCCGACCTGATCGTGAGGATCGAGCCGCAGACGCGATTCTCGGACTATACGCTGGAGCCGTTCACGGGCCGGTTGGTCTTCAGGCGCCCCATCCCCGTCTTGGACGCCGATCTCAATCCAGTCTCGATCCGGGTGACGTACGAGGCGGAGCAAGGCGGCGAACGCTTCTGGGTGTACGGCGTCGATTTCTTGACGCGTCCAACGTCGCGCCTGGACGTGGGCGGATCGCTCTTGCGCGACGACAACCCGTTGGACGCCGAGGATCTGTACTCCGCCAACGCCACCTTGCGTTTGCCGCAAGGCCTGTCGTTCACCGGTGAAATGGCCTGGTCGGATAGTGCGGATGCCGTGAATGGCAACGCATGGCGTCTCTCGATGCAGAGAGCCACCGAGCGATTGCGACTGCGGGCTTCTTGGCTGGACAGCGATCCCCGCTTCGTCAACCGGTCCACGCCGTTGGGCAGCGGCCGGCGTGAGCTGAGCTTCCAGGCGGACGGCCGCCTGAACGACGAAACCTCGCTCTTTGGCCAAGTCTTGCGAAGCGAAGATCGCGTGCGCGGAGGGACGCGCACGGGCATTCATGGTTGGATGATGCGACGAATGGGGCGGTGGACCGAATTGGAGCTGGGATATCGTTTCAGCAACGAGAGTCGAGAGCCGGCGGGCCCGTCCACGGCGCGCGCAACCCCGTTCACGAGCAACACGGTGCGTGGGCGTCTTTCCGGTCGTGCACCACAGACCGATCGCGTGTCGTTGTTCGGGGAGTGGGAGCAGGAAGTGACGCAACTCGATCGGCACCGTGGAACCGTCGGGGGAGACTATCGTTTTGGTCCACGCAGTCGACTTTACGCGCAGCACGAGCTCTTGTCGTCGCTTGCGGGGCCGTACGCGCTCAACAGCACGCAGCGACAGAACAACACGGTCATCGGCATCGAAAGCGAGCGCCTGTCGGATTCGCAAGTGTTCAGCGAATACCGTGTTCGCGAGTCGCTCCATGGGCGCGAAGCGCAAGCCGCGATTGGACTACGCAACCGGTGGGACTTCAAACCCGGTTGGCGTCTCGACTCTTCCCTGGAACGTGTCGCGCCTGTCTCTCCGTCTGGTCGTAACGATGCGTTCGCCGTAACGGGTGCGCTTCAGTACACCAACGACCCGGACGTCAAAGGAACCGCACGCATGGAGTACCGGACCCGTGGAGACGAGGACCATTGGTTCGGAACCCTCGGCTACGCGCAGCGCCTGAGTGAGAGCGTTTCCACGCTGGGACGCAGCGCGCTCAGCTGGCAGCCGGATCATCGTCTCTATGCACGCACACAGGTCGGCTTGGCGTTGCGCCAGGTTCAAGCAAATCAATGGAACGCGCTCGTACGTTACGAGAACAAGTACGATCGTGACGTGCGACTGACCGGTCTGCGGAGCATTCATCGAGC
>JBFJHN010000576.1:0-2944 GCA_041613275.1 Candidatus Krumholzibacteriia bacterium
CAGCAGGCTCCTCGAGCGCGCCGTGAAGCTGTCGGACGACCTGGGCGCAGGCTCGCTGACGGCGCTGCCTATCATCGAGACCCAGGAGGGTGAGGTCTCCGCCTACATCCCGACCAACGTGATCTCGATCACCGACGGCCAGATCTATCTGGTACCGGATCTGTTCTTCGCCGGCGTCCGCCCGGCGGTCGACGTGGGCATCTCGGTCTCTCGCGTCGGGGGGAAGGCGCAGGTCAAAGGCATGCGCAAGGTCGCAGGCTCGCTGCGACTCGACCTGGCTGCGTATCGCGAGCTGGAGGCGTTCGCGCAGCTGGGAACCGAGCTCGATCCGGCGACGCAGGCCAAGCTCGACCGCGGCGCTCGCATGGTGGAGCTGTTGAAGCAACCGCAGTACCAGCCCATGAACGTCGCGGATCAGATCATCAGCATCTACGCGGGGACGGCCGGCCACCTGGATGAAGTCTCGGTGGAGCGGGTGGGCGACTTCGAGCAGCAGCTCTTGGAAGCGATTCGCCACACGCACCAGGAGCTGCGCGATCAGGTGAGCGAGGCCAAGCAGATCACCGACGAGACCAAGCCGCATCTGGATCGCGTGATCGAGGGCGTCCGCAAGGCGTTCCTGCAGGGGAAGGCGTACGACCCGCGTTGAGCGCCGACGCAATGTGACGTCACGCGAACGGGAGAGGGTATGGCGAAGGCGAAGGCGATCCTCAAGCGCCGCAAGGTGGTGCAGAACACGCGCAAGATCACGCGCACCATGGAGCTGGTGTCGACGGCCAAGTATGCCCAGTCCTTCGGTCGCGTCGAAGGCGCCACGCCGTACCGCCAGACGCTGCAGGACGTGATGGCCGACCTCGCGCGCGCCGACGTCGAGGTGGACCACCCGCTTCTGCGCCGGCGCGAGCCGGCGACGCACGTGACGCTGCTCGTGCTCACCTCGAACCGCGGGCTCTGCGGCGGCTTCAACGCCCACCTCAGTCGCAGCGCGCTCGAGTACGCGGCAGAGCAGCGCAAGGCCGGCGCGGACGTCGACCTGCACGTCGTGGGCAAAAAGGGCATCGCTTTCCTCCGCTTCCGCAAACAGGAGATCCACCAGAGCTACACCCACTTCGGCGACAAGCCGACGTTCGCCGAAGTCGAGGTTCTGGCCAACGCCTTCATCGAAGCCTACGAGGCCGAGCGCACCGACCAGGTGGCGGTGGTGTACCAGCGTTTCCATTCTGCCGCCGTCCAGCGCCCCGCAGTCGACGTTCTGCTGCCGCTCACGGCGCGCCCGGCGCCGGAGGGCGCAGACACCCCCGAAGCACCCGCCGGCGCCGTCGAGTACCTGTACTCGCCCGACGCGGAGTCGCTCTTGGCCAAGCTCTTGCCGGCGTATTTCAAGACCACGCTGTATCACGTCTTTCTGGAGACGGTGGTCGGCGAGCACCGCGCGCGGATGGTCGCGATGAAGAACGCCACCGACAGCGCTGAGGAAATGATCAAGACGTTGACGCGCAGGTACAACCGCGCCCGACAAACACAGATCACGAACGAGATCTCGGAGATCATGGGCGGCGTCGAAGCGCTCAAGTAAAAGCGTGCGCGTGCCGCGCGGGTGCACGCTCGCGCGAGCGTGCACGGGGACACACACGAACAGGTGAGGCAACGATGGCGACCATGGGCAAGATCGTGCAGGTGATCGGCTCCACGCTGGACGCGCAGTTCCCGGACGAGGCGCTGCCGCCGATCTACAACGCGCTCCACGTGGACCATGAACACGGCGGCCGGAAGCTGGAGCTGTGGTGCGAAGTCCAACAGCACCTCGGCGGCGGCAAAGTGCGCGCCGTGGCTCTGGGATCGACGGACGGTCTGGTGCGCGGCATGCCGATCACCGACACCGGGTCGCCGATCCAGGTGCCGGTGGGGGAGTCGACGTTGGGGCGCGTCTTCAACCTCGTCGGCGAGCCCGTCGACAAGAAGGGTCCGATCGAGGTGAAGGAGCGCCGTCCCATCCATCACGACCCACCCGACTTCAAGGATCTGGTCCCGAAAACCGAGATCTTCGAGACCGGCATCAAGGTCGTCGACCTGCTTGCGCCGTACGTGAAAGGCGGCAAGACGGGACTCTTCGGCGGCGCAGGCGTGGGCAAGACGGTCATCATCCAGGAGCTCATCAACAACATCGCCAAAGTGCACGGCGGCTACTCGGTGTTTGCGGGCGTCGGCGAGCGCACGCGCGAGGGCAACGACCTGTGGCTCGAGATGCAGGAATCCGGCGTCATCGACCGCACGACGCTCGTGTTCGGGCAGATGAACGAGCCGCCGGGCGCGCGCCTGCGCGTCGGGCTCTCGGCGCTCACCATGGCCGAGTACTTCCGCGACGAAAGCGGTGCCGACATCCTGCTCTTCATCGACAACATCTTCCGCTTCACGCAGGCGGGCTCCGAGGTGTCGGCGCTCCTGGGTCGCATGCCGTCGGCAGTCGGTTATCAGCCGACGCTGGCCACCGAGATGGGCGCGCTGCAGGAACGCATCACGTCGACGAACCGCGGTTCGGTCACCTCGATTCAAGCGATCTACGTGCCGGCGGACGACTACACCGATCCGGCGCCCGCCACGGCATTCACGCACCTGGACGCCACCACGAACCTGTCGCGTTCGATCGCCGAGAAGGGCATCTATCCGGCGGTGGACCCGTTGGAGTCCACATCGCGCATCATGGACGCGCAGTACATCGGGGACGAACACTACAAGGTGGCGCGCAACGTGCAGAGCATCCTGCAGCGCTACAAGGACCTGCAGGACATCATCGCGATTCTCGGCGTCGATGAACTCAGCGAAGAAGACAAGCTGATCGTGCATCGGGCCCGCCGCATCGAACGATTCCTTTCGCAGCCGTTCCTGGTGGCCGAAGTGTTTACCGGCAAGCCCGGCGAAATCACCACGCTGGACGATACGATCC
>JBFJHN010000577.1:0-2944 GCA_041613275.1 Candidatus Krumholzibacteriia bacterium
GACGTCGCCCGCGGCCAGAAACGACGGCGTTCCCGCCTCGACGAACGTCGCAGCGGCGAAGGCCTCCGATCCCTGGTTCTCGAAGAACATGAAGAAGCTCGCCCAACCGTCGGCCACGAGGTCCGGAAGGCCATCTTCCTTGAAGTCGCCCGCAATCACGCGAAACGGCGCCGTGCCAACACCGAGGCTCGTGACATCGGGAAAGCTCCCCGAACGGTTCCAACGCACGCTGACGGCGCCGTTGGAGCCATCGGTGCGCGGAAAGACGAGGTCCCGCAGGCCATCGTTGTTCAAGTCCTCCACGACCACGCGCGAGAGAGAGGCCATCTGGTGCGGCAGCCCGTCGCTCCAGCCATACCATTGGATCGCACCGAAGACGCCGTTGGTGGTCCCGGGCACGACCCCGAACCCGCTGACCGCAGACGTTCCGCGCACGACGATCTCCTCGCCTGCGGTCAAGCCCAGCTCACCTCCGCCCATGGGATCGGCCGAAAGCTCGGAGTCGATCACGGCCACGAAAGTGGCGTCGCCTTGGTTCTCGAAGAATCGAAAGCCGCTCGAGAAACCGGTCAGGAACCACAGCAGATCGGGATCGCCGTCGTCGTCGTAGTCCAGCACCGCCTGGACTTCACCGTGATACCGCGGCGAGGCTTCGAAGCTCGTGCCACCCAAGCCCCGATACACGCGGAAGAAATCGCCGAAGCGCGTGGTGAAGTCGCGTTCGCCATCGTCGTCGAAGTCCGCGGCCAAGGCGGGATCGATGAAGCCCTGGAGCGCGAGCGCCGTGCTCGTGAAGACGCCGTTGTCGTTGACCATCAGGGTGCCCTCGCGGAACAGGACGTCCGCGTCGCCGTCGCCGTCGTAATCGTGCATCCACGGCTCGGCGTCGGCGACCGTCTGCGTCGACCGCGTGAATCCCCCCTCACGGTCGTTCAGGAAGACGTGGAACGCGTCGTCGTTCAGGTCGAAGACGACGAGGTCGTCGCCGGGCAACGTGTCGAGCGCCGCCGCCCCCATCCAGTGCGGTGGATCCGGCGTGGTGAACGTCACGGGTGGGCCGAAGACACCGCCTCCGAGGTTCGGCAGGTACTGCCCCGTTCCCGAGACGGCGATGTCGGGCAGCGCGTCCGCGCTGAACAGGCCGACCGCAACGTGGCTGGGATCGGCGCTCGAAGGCAGATACGACGTCGGGCTGGCGAAGACACCCGTGCCGTCGTTGAGGAATACCAGAAGGTCGCCGAACGGCGCGCCCCCGCAATCCTCGCGCGTCGACACGACGAGATCACGCGCGCCGTCGCCGCTCACGTCGTGAGCGAGGATCACGACGCTCGCTTGCCCGAACAGGAAGTACTGCGGCGTCGCGAACACGCCGTTCCCCTGGTTGAGGAGAATGGCAATTCCGCCGGACGTGCAGCCGCCGGACCGCAACGTCAGTCGGACGACGAGATCCGGCAACACGTCCGCGTTCAGATGGAAGGTGAAGATGCCGCCGGTTCGCCGGCTCGAGGGCGGGTTGAAGGAGTACGTGAGGTCCGGACCGATGTCGCCTTGACCCAGATTGAGCCGGACGATGACGCCATCTCCCCGACTCGACGGGATCGGCAGCAGGTAGTCGCCGCGGCCATCGTCGTCCAAATCGACGATCTGGGCGTTGTCGAACTCGCGATCGCCGTGCACGACGGGTGGCAGCGACACATCGGCTGCGGAGGAAGTGCTCGCAAGCGCGAGTGCAAGGAGGAACAAAGCAGCGAGCCGCACGGGGCAACACCTACAAATCACATGCGTGGCGACGCACGAAGAGTACCACGATAGCGCAGGACGGCACCTCGGCGCGCTCCGGCGGCCCGGACGGGGCGCAGCACGCGAACCGCCGCCTATCCCTTCATCATCTCGGCGAGCGCTTCGCCGACGCGTCGGTGCACTTCGATGCTCGGATGCGAATCATTCGGGTTGACGACGCACTCCTTGGGTTCGAGATCGCGGATCAGATCGGAGACGTCGAGCACCGCGACACCGCGCTCGCGGTAGAACGTCGCCACGGGCTCGACGAAGAAGCGACTTTCGTGCGGTGCGTGCATGAAGGGAAAGACGACGACGATCAGCCGCGCGCCGTGCTGCTCGGTGACGCGCAGGAGCTCGCCCAGGTCGTGCTCGTGCGCTGCCGTCACGGTAGGATCCGCATACAGCGCCGAGAGAAAGCCGCTGTAGTCCTCGTTCAAGGTGCGTGGCAGCATCCAGTAGACGAAGTTGACGAGGTAGGAGTTCTCGATCACGAACCGCAGGAAGCCGGGCACGCCGGCATACGGCGCATAGACGAACTTGTGGCCCAGCTCCTTCGCACACGGTTCGATATCGTTGCCGAAATATTGGTAGACGACCACGCGCGGCGCGACAGCGGCGGCGGCCAAGCGGGCTGTGGCCGAGCGCGTGTCCGAGCCGCGAATCCCCAGGTTGACCACGGCGACGTTGTCAGGCAGGCGCGCGTCGAGGACGTCGCTGAAACGGTCCGCCGTGTCGACGATGCCGTAACCCGCGGTGAACGAGTCCCCGATCACATACACCGCGTCGCGCTCCTGCAGATCGGCGGGGACCGGTTTGTCGCGGTAGTTGTACGCGTTGAGCGGCTTCCAGAAGTAGTCGTGCCAGCGCCGTGCTGCGAGCGATTGGCCGAAGCTGTGGCTCCGCGGCAAGGCCGTGAACACCGCCTCGAGCCCGATCAACGCGACGAAGACGGTGGTCAACGCGAGCGCTGCGTTCTTGCGTACGGTGGACATGTGCGCGCGCAGAACGAAACGCACGAACACGGCGATCACGACGGCCACGAGGAGCCCGAGCAGCACTACGCGCACGGCGATTTGCACCGCGACGTGTGCGCGCAGCAGAGGTTGTGTGCTGATCAACGCGCCGACGAGGAGCGCCGTGCCGGCCACCGCGGCCAGAGCGA
>JBFJHN010000578.1:0-2936 GCA_041613275.1 Candidatus Krumholzibacteriia bacterium
ATCTGCTCTACGCGCGCAAGCGCGAGCACTCGCCCGAGGTGCTCGAAGCCCAACGCCAGAAGCTCCTGAGTCTCGCGGAGCGCATCCCGAACTTCACCGTCGTGGATGCCACGCGTGGCGCAGATGCGGCGCGCCGCCGCGCGATCTGGATCATGTGGAACGACATCACCCGCCGGCGCCTGCAAAGCGCGAAGCCGGCGGCTCCGCGACCGGACTCTGGGGGCCTGACGCTGAACGAGATGGCATAGGAACGCTGTGCGAAAACCCCCAGCATGACGCTGCAATCGCTCGACAAGAGCGCGCGCGCACGCGCAACGCCCAGGTCGTCTCGGCCTGCGCCGAGGTCGCAACGTCATGTGTTAAAATGAGTGTCGAAAAGGACTTTCGATGGATGCAGGACGCATCGAACACCTCGATCCTCCTTCATCGGCGCCGCATTTCCCGGCGAGCCGCGCGCTCGTCCGCGAGAACGATCGTCTCCAACGACACCCACGCCAACCCATGGGATCGTGATCCATGCTGCGAGTGCTCACGTACCATCGCATCGCCAAGCGCACACGCTACCGGCACCTCAACCCGCGTCTGATCAGCGCCTCACCCGACGAGTTCGGCCGTCACGTGCGTTTCCTGGCGTCGCACTACAAGGTCGTGCGTCTCGAACAGGTGCTGGAGGCGGTGGCCGGCGGGCGCAGGCTGCCCAAGCGCGCCGTCCTGATCACCTTCGACGACGCGTACCGTGACTTCCTCGAGGTCGCCTGGCCCATCCTGAACGCGCATCGGGTGCCATCGACGCTCTTCGTCCCCACGGCCTATCCCGATCGGCCCGATCGAGCTTTCTGGTGGGACCGCCTGCACCGCTGCTTCACCGACCCGCGACGCATGGAGTTCGGCGTCGAGGACTTCGGCATCGAAGGGACCGACGTGCTGCAGCTGCACACCACCGAGCAGCGTGTGCTGGCACTGCGCAAGGTCACCGAGCACTTCAAGTCGCTGCCCCACGACGACGGTATGCGCATGGTCGATACGCTGTGCGCCGAGCTCGGCGACGAGAGCCACCATTACGACAGCGTGCTGCGCTGGGAGGAGCTGTACAACCTCTCGCACGAGAACGTCACGCTGTGCGCGCACACGCAGTTGCATCCCCTGCTCACGCGCGTCTCACCGTTGCGCGCACGCAACGAGATCCTGGGTTCCCAACGCGATCTGCAGCGCGAGATCGGCCAGGTGCTCCCCGTGCTCTCCTACCCCGACGGCGCGCACGACGACACCGTCGTCGAGATCGCGCGCGGTGACGGCTTCGAGCTGGCGTTCACCCAACGTGACGGGCACAACGACCTGCGAAGAGTCGACCCTCTGCGGCTGACCCGGACCAACATCACGCCCAAGACCACGCTGCCCATCCTCCGGCTGCGACTGCAGCCGTGGTTCGCGCGCGTGGACCGCTGGCGGCACGAGCGCAACGTTCGTGTGCCGCTGCCTCGATTCATCTTCAAAGAGCGAGCTGCATGAGCCGGCGCATCTTCGTCATACCCGGTCTGCGGCGCTCCGCCCGCGACTCGAACGGCTACGCCACGATCACGCCGTTGCCACGGCGTGCGGAAGGCCCCACGGGCGTGCCGGCGCGGCCGCGCGTGGCCTACATCATGTCCCGGTTTCCCAAGATCACCGAGACGTTCATCCTCTTCGAGCTCCTTGCCGTCGAAAAACAGGGTGTGCACGTCGACGTGTTCCCGCTTCTGCGCGAGCGCCAGGATGTCGTGCATCCGGAAGCAGTGCCGGTCGTCGACCGCGCCCACTTCCACCCGTTCGTCTCGCTGTCGATCCTGTGGGCAAACGTCGTCTTCCTGTTCACGCAGCCGTGGACGTACGTGCGCACCATCGCCGAGGTTTTGTTCGGCACGGTTCGCAGCGTCAACTTCTTCGTCGGCGCGCTGGGCATCCTGCCCAAGTCGGTGCGCTTCGCCTATGAGATGCGGCGTCTGGGCGTGACCCACGTGCACGCGCACTTCGCCACACACCCGGCAGTGGCCGCGCTCGTCATCCATCGGCTGACCGGCATTCCGTTCAGCTTCACGGCACACGGCTCGGACCTGCACGTCGACCGCTGCATGCTCGGCCGCAAGGTCGAGGCCGCGGCGTTCGCGGTCACCATCTCCGAGTTCAACAAGAACGTCATCCTCGACGAGTGCGGAGAAACGTCGCGCGACAAAATCCGCGTCGTGCACTGCGGCGTGGACCCCAGCGTGTTCACGCCACGCGAACACGCTCCGACGGCGCAGGACGGCGCGGCTTCGACCGTGCGGCTTCTTTGTGTGGCCTCGTACGAAGAGGTCAAGGGCCACCGCTATCTCATCGAAGCGTGTGCGCTGCTGCGCGATCGCGGCGTAAACTTCCGCTTGGACCTCATCGGCGACGGTCCGTGCCGCGCTGACGTCGAGCAGCGCCTTCGCGATGCTCGGTTGAGCGATCGCGTACACATGCACGGCGCGCAGCCGCGTGATGCCGTGCTTGGCATGATGGCTGCGGCCGACATCATGTGTCTGCCGAGCGTGCCGACGGCGCAGGGAAAGCGCGAGGGCATCCCCGTCGTGCTGATGGAAGCCATGGCGTGCGCCGTACCCGTGGTCTCGTCCCAGCTTTCCGGCATTCCGGAGCTCGTGCAGGACCAAGTGAGCGGTCTGCTGGTGCCGCCACGCGACGCCGCGGGCCTCGCCGATGCGCTCGAACGACTGGCGGGCGATCCCGAGACGCGCGCGCGCATGGGCCAGGCAGGCCGCACGTTCATCGAGCTGCATTTCAACCTGCACGCCAACGCCGCGCGTTTGGCGCGACTGTTCGCGGGCGGCGACGACACGCCCCCCGACGCCACGCGCTACGTGGGCTCCATCGTCGGCAGCATCCCACCGCGTTCCACGCAAACCGACGGGGGCGACGCA
>JBFJHN010000579.1:0-2929 GCA_041613275.1 Candidatus Krumholzibacteriia bacterium
GGCGGCGCCGCCGCTCAGGCTCTCGGCGCCGTACATCCCATCGGCATCCATGCGCACGCGCGGCGTGAGATCTTCGTCGAGACGCACCTCGGTGTGATGTCCGCGTGACAGGTGCGCGAAGATCTCGCCGACACGCTGGTTCATGCGCGGCGCCACCTCGCGGTGGACGGCCGCGGCCACGGCCTCGAGCGTCGACGTGGCCAAGCGCACGGCCTCGGCGCGCTGGCGTTCTTCCGCCAGCTTGGACTCCACTTCGCCGATCTCGAGCTCGACTTCCGCGGCGCTGCGCCCGGCGCTCTCGCGCTGGGTCAGGCGCTCTTCGAGCTGCGCGCGTTCGGCCGCGAGACGCTCGACATCCGCGCCGAGCTTTTCCAGCGTGGCCTCGGCGGCAGGCGCCGCATCCGCTCCGAAGATCGTCACCTGCGCGGCTGCGCCCGGGGCGCGCAGGGCGGCAGCGTCCGCTGGAGCCTCTGCGTGGTTCTGCGCCAAAGCCTCGACGCGCGCGCGCAGTCGCGCGACGCTCTCGCCGCCCAGGATGCCTTCCTGCTCGCGCACCAACGGCAGGTACTCCGCCAGCGTGGCCTGACGTTCTGCGTAGCGCGCGACGCGGCGCTCGAAATCTTCGAGGTCCCGTGCGCCGTTGCGTTGCAGGAGCTCGTGCAGCGCGGCGCGTTCCCCTTCGAGCTGCGCGGCGCGCTCATCGCGTTCGTCACGCAGCTCGCGCTGCTCCCGATCGAGCGAGTCGATCTGCTCGCTCAGACGATCGAGCCAGGTCAGCGCGCGGCGCAGCTGCGGCAGCACGCCGAGGTCGGTGACCAAGCGGCGCAGCTCGGGCGGGTCGCCGTCGTGCGCGGCGTCGGCGGCGTCTTCTTCCGCGAAGGGCAGGAGCTTGCGCAGGCGCTCCGGCGCGCTCGCCTGCAGCTCGAGGAAGGTGTCCAGGTCACACCCCTGGAGCTGTGCGTGCAGCGTCGACGCCAGCGTTGCCAGCTCGTTCTCCAACGTCTGCAGCTCGCGTCCGGGCAGCGTCTCCGCACTGCGTTCGGCGGCGGCACGCAGCGACTCGTACTGGCGTCGCGCTTCGAAGAGCGCCTCGACGGTCTCGACGTCGTTGCGCGCGAGCGCCTCGGCAAGCCAACGCGTCGCCTCGCGGCGCACGTGATCCAAGCGCACCGCCTGCGACTGCAGCGCGCGCGAGCGGTCGCGATCGTGCACCAGACGTCGCAGCCCGCGTGCGGCCCACGCCAGCGCCAGCGCGACGACGCCGACGCAAAGGCCGATGCGCGCCCACAGCTCCCACGCCAGCGGATTCCACAACACCCACGCGAAGCCCGCCAACACGGCGGCGCCCACCATACCCAGAGTCACCTGGAAGCGCCGGCGCTGTGCGCGGTACGCCTGCAGACAACGCTGCGCCTCGTTCTGCACCGGCTCGGCGGTGCGATCGGCGGCGTCCCGCCGGCGCGCGCTGACCTCGGCGAGGAAATCGTCCCGAGTCCAGTCGCGACCGTGATGTGCGCGGAGCGCGTCGACCACCGCACGATTGCGTTGCTGTTCCTCTTCGTGGCGCAGGCGCGCTTCGCGTACGCCTCCGACACGCTCGCGCAGGCGCTCGGCCAGGCGCGACAGTTCCTGGAAGCGCGCGCGATCGAGGTCGCCCAGCGCCATCGCGAGCTTACGTTCGAGCGCGCGCAGCTCTTCGCGCCGATGCTCCAGGTCCGCGAGCCGCGCACCGCGCGCTCCCAGGTCCCGCTCCAGGGCCTCGATGGCCGCCCCGCGCGCACGCGCCGGCGCATACGCGTTCACGTCGACATCCTCGACGTCGTCGTAGCGCGCCACGCGGGCGCGCAGCTCTTCGAGCTGGGGCTCCAGGCGTGCCGCGCGCTCGGCGCGGCGTTGCAGCTCGACGCGCTCACGCTGCAGCTCGGCGGCGCGCAGCCGCCGCCACGCGGCCTCGGCGCGCTCGTGCTCGGAAACCACCTCGGCGCGCCGCCGGTGGAGCTCCAGCACCTCGGCGTGGCGCAAGCGCGCGCCCTCGTGCTCGGCCTGCAACACTTTGCGTTGCTTGAGCAGCAAACCGATGCCGCGCGTCGGCGTGCGCTCGCTCCCCAGCCCTTCGCGCACGGCGCCCAACGTCGCCAACGCGCGCGCCGCCGACACGCCTTCGTCGCCGCTGTCGAGCAGGCCCTGAATGCGCTCGCGAAACGCGCCCACGCCTTCGGCCGAAGGACGACCCGCCATCTGTCCCAGCGACGTGGTGGCCTCGAACAGCTGCCGGCTGAGCTGCAGCTGCTCCTGCATGAAGGTGCGCTCCTTGCGCGAGTCCAGCGGAAACTCCGACGTCCGATCGCGCCCGGACATGGCGTCGAGAATCTGCACCGACTCGCTGCGGCGCTCGAACTCGCGCAGCACTTCGAATCGTCCCTGGCCGTCGAGCTCGTACACGAGACGTCCGCCATAGGGCGCGCCGCTCCACGGTCGGTACAGCTCGTATTGGTCCAGATACTCGCGTCGGCGCCGGTCCTCGCGCTTCAGACCGAAGAGCATGGCGAGAATGAACTTCTGCAGGGTGGACTTGCCGGCCTCGTTGTCGCCGACGACGATCTGCGCTTGCGGCGCGAAGCGGATCCGCCGGTCGACGAGCCTGCCGAAACCCCGGATCGAAGCTTCTACGATCCGCATCGAAGCCCCTTCATCGCGCCTGCGCGCGTCCCGTGAATGCGTCCAGTCCGTAGTAGATGGCCCGCCGGATGGTCTCGCGCTCTTCCTCGGGCGCTTCCTGCATGCGCGCATACAGCGTGCGCACGAAGTTGCCGCGCACCGTTCCTTCGCGCGCCAAGCCCTCCAGGTCGTACTCCGGCGACGTCTCGTCGCGCAGCTCGAGCACGTGGGCGCATCCCGCCAGGCCGTCGCGCAACGTCGCGGGATCGAC
>JBFJHN010000580.1:0-2916 GCA_041613275.1 Candidatus Krumholzibacteriia bacterium
GCGAGGCGCGCGCCCTGGCCGAGCGTGCCGTGCTCTTGGAACCCCACGCCGAGAACTACGCCATCCTCGGCGCCAGCTGTGAAGTGAATGGAGACATCCCCAGTGCGATCAATGCTCTCGAACACGCCATGCAGCTCGACCCGCGCAATGCGGAGTACGCGCGCGTCCACGCTGCGCTGCGCCGCGCAAAGTAGTCACCGGCGCGTTCCGCTCCGCGTCGTGCGTGCGCTCGTCGTGCTGCTCGTGCTCGTGACGCAGTCACGCTCGGACGAGCAAGTGCCTGCGAGCACGATCCTGCTGCGCGACATCAGCGCGCAGGTCGGCATCGATTTCAAGCATACCGACGGCAGCAGCGGACAGCGTTATCTCGTGGAAGCGGTCAGCGCGGGTGTCGCCCTTTTCGATTACGACGGCGACGGGTGGATCGACATCTACTTTCTCAACGGATCACCGCTGCGCGGCACCGTCACCGACGAGGTGCCGCGAAACGCGCTGTACCGCAACGAAGGCGCTTGGCGTTTCACCGACGTCACGCAGCAGTCGGGTCTCGGCGACCCGGGTTACGGTCTGGGGGTCGCGGTCGGCGACTACGACAACGACGGTGATCCGGACGTCTATCTGAACAACTATGGTCCCAACGTGCTCTATCGCAACAACGGGGACGGCACCTTCACCGACGTAACGCAGGCGGCAGGCGTGGCTGCCGGCGACCAGGTCGGGGCCGGGACGGCCTTCCTGGACATCGAGAACGACGGTGACCTCGACCTCTACGTGTCCAACTACATCGGCTTCACTTACGAAACGCACGTCCCGCGCATGATGATGGGCGTTCCATCCTACGTCGGGCCGCAGGACTACCCGCCGCTGCCCGACATGCTGTTCCGCAACAACGGGGACGGCACGTTCACCGACGTGAGCGTGGAATCGGGAATCGCGGCGCACCCGGGCACGGGGATGGGGCTCGTGTGTGCCGACTACGATGACGACGGTGACACCGACATCTTCGTTTGCAACGACGTGCAGGCCAACTTCCTGTTCCGGAACGACGGCAAAGGCCGCTTCGAGGAAGTCGGCGTGCTCACCGGCGCGGCTTACGACATCGGCGGCACGCCGACGGGCAGCATGGGTGTCGATTGTGGCGACTACGACAACGACGGCCGGCTGGACTTCTTCATGACCGACTACCAGCGTGAGTTCCCGGTGCTGTACCGCAACCTGGGTGGCGGCATTCTGGCCGACGTGACGCTGGAAGCGGGAGCGGGCGCCGGGACCTTCCAGCACGTCAACTGGGGCACCGGGCTCGTCGACTTCGACAACGACGGCGACCTCGACATCTTCATCGCCAATGGGCACGTCCACGACAACATCGAGCTGCGCGACGACACCGGCGCGTACATGGCACGCAACACCTTGCTGATGAACCGCGGCGGGGGCCGCTACGTGGACGTTTCGGACACGAGCGGGGACGGCATGGCGGCGGTGCTGAGCAGCCGCGGGACGGGTTTCGACGACCTGGACAACGACGGAGATGTCGACGTCGTCGTGCTCAACTCTCGCCGCGAGGCGAACGTTCTGCGCAACGACTCGCCCGGGGGCAACCACTGGCTCGAGGTCAGCCTGCGCGGCGTCTCGGTGAACCGCGAGGCAATCGGCGCGCGCGTGCGTGTGGTCGCGGGCGATCTGGTACGCATCGCCGAGGTCCACAGCGGCCGCGGCTACCAGAGCCATCACGGAACACGCTTGCACTTCGGCTTGGGGAAGCGCACGCACGTGGACCGCATCGAGGTGCGCTGGCCCGGCGGGCAGAGCGATGTGTTCGAGAACGTCGACGTCGATCGGCTGGTTGTCCTCACACAGGGCGGCGGCATCGAGGTCGTGCGCTTCACGCAGGCCAAACCGTGACGGAAGGACCCTTGGGAAAGAAGCGTTACGTCAGGGCCGTGGGGCCGAAGCTGGGGCGCCTGCTCACCGTGGTCTTTGCGCTCTTTGCGCTTCTGGCCGTCAACTCCACCTATCTCGTTGCGATCCGCATCCTCGAGTGGCGCACCGGCGAGACCTACCAGGACTACTTCTACCTCGTCGTTTTCCTGGCGCACCTCGTTCTCGGCGTGCTGATGATCGCGCCGGTTGTCGTCTTCGGCGTCATCCATCTGCGCAACGCCATCGGGCGACCCAACCGTCGCGCCGTGCGCGCCGGGCTCGCCCTGTTCACGACCAGCATCGTCTTGCTCGTTTCCGGGGTGCTGTTGACGCGGCTCGAGGGCTTCGTCGAGATCAAGAGCCCCATCGCGCGCAGCTGGCTGTACGGCATCCACGTGGCCGCGCCGCTCGTCGCCGCCTGGTTGTTCGTGCTGCACCGCCTGGCGGGGCGGCGCCTGCGCTGGCGGCTGGGTTTGGTCTGGGCCGGCGTGGCGCTGGCCTTTGCGGCGCTCATGCTGCTGTTCCAGAACCAGGATCCGCGTGCGTGGAACGTCACCGGTCCCGCTTCGGGCCAGCAGTACTTCTTCCCGTCGCTGGCGCGCACCGCGAGCGGCAACTTCATTCCCGCCGAAACGCTGATGATGGACGACTACTGCGCGCAGTGTCACAGCGACGCCGAGAAGGGCTGGGCGCACTCGATGCATCGCTTCAGCTCGTTCAACAACCCCGCCTACCTCTTCAGCGTGCGCGACACGCGGCGGGCGATGTTCGAGCGCGACGGGAACGTGCAGGGCTCGCGCTTCTGCGCCGGTTGCCACGACCCCGTGCCGTTCTTCTCCGGCGCCTTCGACGATCCCAAGTTCGACGACCCGGAGTACGACCTCGCCTCCGATCCCACCGCCCAGGCGGGCATCACCTGCACCACGTGCCACGCGATCGTCCACGTGGGCAGCACCACCGAGGCCACGGGCGTGATCGGCAACGGCGACTACACCA
>JBFJHN010000581.1:0-2908 GCA_041613275.1 Candidatus Krumholzibacteriia bacterium
CGGACCTCTTGCGGCTCACCGCCTGCACGGGCGCGGCGGCGCCCGGCGCCGCGGGCATGTCGTTCCAGTGCAGTACGGCGTTGTACACCAAACGGAAGTCCGAGTGATTCAGATCGCGGTGCATCGGGTTGAAGGAGAACAACACGACGCGTCCCGTGCCCACCGGCACGTCCAGAATGGCCGGCTTGCCGTCCAGCTTCTTGGGCTCCTTGATGAACCCCGAAAGCACGAGCGGCAGCTTCGCTTCTGCGCCTGACGCCAATGCGGCGCCGGCGTCCGCTTCTTGTCCGGCCTGGGAGCCGGCGGAGTCGGCCTCGGCCTCCTCGTCTGCGTCACCCGCATCTTCCGATTCGACTTCCTTCGTTCCGAACTGCATGACGACGAGGTCGCGCTCGAGCTTGTCGACGTCGAACACGGCCATGTTGCCGCGGAACACGCTGGTCAGCTCTTCGTAGCCGTAGACGATGGGGTGCTCGGGGCGCAGCACCTTGGCGCGCACCTCGGAGCCGGCCGTCCGCCCGACGCTCGTCGTCGACACGCTGCGCGTGATGCCGCCGTCGACCGGCAAGCGCCCGGCGTTGCCGATGGCGATCAGCACGCCGCCGGAGCGCACGAACGCGTCGAGGTGCACGACGCCGGCGAAGCCCATGCCGCCGGTGATGTCGGGCGAAGCGTTGGGCACCCCGTGGCTCGGGTACTCGGCGGTCTGCGTGTAGGCGAGCGGACCGTAGGCCGGATCACGCCCGTGCACGATGCGCGCGAAGTCTCCACGTGTCTGTGGGAACAAGATCACGTCGAAACGCGCGCTCAGATTGCCGCGCTTGACGTCGTCCGGGCTGACGAGCGTGTACGGTATCTCTTCCCGGTCCAGGGCGTAGCGCACCCAGCCGCACGCCTGCGTGGCCGTCCACGTGTGCAGGACGGCAAGGCGCGGAAGATCGACGGCGTGGCGCCGGACTTCGGGTGCCTGATCGACCGCCACGAAGTGCAGACCGTAATCGCGCGCCACGGCTTCGATGTTCTTCTTCGAGCCGCGTACGATCCAGCTGCCGGCCGGATACGACCTTCCCGCGACCTCGAAAGCCTCCTCGGCGGCGTCGACATCGGTCCGCCCCAGACGCACGCGCGCTGCAAGCAGCGAGGTCTGTCCCTGGTCCGCCAGCAGCCACACGCGTCCCTCACCGCGCGCGCTCCCGGCGGTGTGCATGGGCTCGCGCAGCTCCCGCATGGGTGCGTCGAGGATCCCGGCGTCGTCGATGCGCGTGGCATCGACGCCGTGCAGGAGCGGCCACGTCCACGCGATGTCGTCGTACGGCTGGTTCTCTTCGTCCGCGGGAAACTTCTGCACCTCGAGGAAGTTGACGATGGCGTTGCGGTACGGCTGATCGAGCCGCACGACGATGCTGCCCGCCGCGTACTTCTCGTCCCCAAGCTCGACATCCTTCTCCAGCGCATGCACTTCGAAGCGATGCTGGCGCATGAGGTTGACGACGTGATCCAAGCGCCGCGCATCACGCTGCTCGCGCGGGAAGATCCAGGCGTACGGCGCTTCGCTGCGCCCCTTCGCAACGGCGCGGTCGCCTTTCGTCCAGAAGTTCTGCAACAGCTCGTTGCGGTGGCGCGCGGCGTACTGCAGCGCTTGCAGCACGCCAGCCTGCATGTAGTTCGTGTTGTTGCGCAGCGACCAGGTCACCTTCTTGTCCGGCGGCCAGGGGCGATACCACTCGCGCTTGGTGACCGGCTTGCCCACGAAGCGCCGCTCTTCGAGGTCGCGCTCGAATACGCCGGCCGACGAGTTGCCGAACGTCTCGTAGAAACGACCGATGCTGTTGTGATTGTTGGCCACCGAGAACAGGTAGCCGGGCCACCAGCCGTCCCAGAAGCCCCACACCCACACGCCCGGCAGCCCCGCGGCCTGCAGCTGCGAGGCCTCGTGGTGCGCGAACTGCGTCCACTCGTTGATCGTCACCGGGTCGATGGCGTTGCTGTACGGGCCGTGACCGGTGGAGATGTACAGAAGCGGCAGCGACTCGTGGAGGTCGTGCACGACTTGCGGCTTGAAAGCGTAGTAGGTCTCGTGGACGGCGCGCGTGAGCGCCAGCGTCAGCTGCATGCCGTCGCGGTTGTTATCGTGGTAGACGTAGTGGCCCCAGTACGGCGGCGAGCCGAAACGACGCAGCTCGCGCCACGACAGATCGCGGTCGCGCAGGTGCCGGTAGTACCAGTCGACCTGTCGATCGCGCCCGTCGGGCTCGCACACCGGCGTGATGAGCACGATAACGTTCTCGCGAATGGCGCGGATGTCGGGCTTCTCGCTGACCGCGAGACGGTAGGCGAGCTCCATGAGCATCTCGGGGCTGCCGGTCTCGGGCGAGTGCAAGCCGCCCAGCAGGTAGTAGACGACCTTGCCGTCGAGCACGAGTCGCTGGGCGTCGATCTGCGAGACGCTCCGTGGATCTGCGAGCCGGTTCGTGATGCGCGTGTAGCGTTCGAGGTTCTCGAGCGTCCGCTCGTCGGAGATGGCGGCGAGGAGGATCTCGCGTCCTTCTTCGCTGGTGCCGATCGTGCGCACGTGCACGCGCGGGCTTGCTCCGGCGAGCTTGCGGAAGTAGCCGTGCACGTCGGCGACACGGCTCAGCTCGTTCGGAGCCCCCACCTGACGCCCCAGAACGTCTGCCGGCGAGGGCACGGTCTTCGATTCGGGCACATACGACACCGCGGCGGGCAGATACTTGTCCGCGGTCGTGTACTCCCGGATGGCCTCGACGCTGCCGGGCTCCGGCGTGTCCGGCGCGTGCGACGCGTCGTTGGCGACGGCCAGGCTTGGCGCCATCACGACGCTAGCCGAAATCACGACGCCGGCTGCAAGCGCCATGCCGCTCCAACACAGCGAAACGCCGCGCAAGCC
>JBFJHN010000582.1:0-2904 GCA_041613275.1 Candidatus Krumholzibacteriia bacterium
GCGCCGGCGGGGCGGCGACGCGCGAGTTGCCGGCTTCCGACGAGGCGGCCGCTGCGGCCGACGTCGCGGTGCGCTACGAGTCGCGCGGCGTCGAGGGCGATCTGTTCGTGCACGAGCGCTTTCGTTCGAAAACGCTCGGCGAGCGCCGCGTCTTCGTCTTCCTGCCGTCCGAGTACGAGATGTTCGACGAGCGGCGCTATCCGGTCTTGTATCTCCTCGACGGACAGAACTACTTCGATCCCAAGCTCGCATCGGGTGGGGAGGAGTGGGCCCTGGACGAGATTCTCGTGCGACACCCCGAGGGGGTTCCGGAGATGATCGTCGTGGGCGTGTCGGCGGGAGCGCACGCGGTGCGCGAGTTTTCGCCGCCGGGTTCGTCGCCGGAGGCGCGCGGCGCCGAGTACGTGGATTTCCTCACGCGCGAGCTCAAGCCGTTCATCGACACGCGCTACCGGACGAAGCCCGGGCCGGGCTCCACATGCATCGTGGGCCAGGGGCAAAGCGCCGTTCTGGCGCTGTACGCCGCCTGGACGCACGGCGACACCTTCGCCGGTGCGATTGCGCTCGACTTCCCCGACGTGGACATGCAGATGCTCTCGTGGATCCAGGAAGCCCCAGCGTCGGGTCGCCCGTGGGTCTGGCTCGAGCAGACGTGGAGCGAGCGCGCGCGCCGCAGCACCACCGGAATCACAGCGGCGCTGCAGCGCCACTCCGACACGCAGGTCGCGGTCACGAGCGCCGAGATGCATCGCTCCGCGCGCGTGCTGGCGGCGCTGCGCGCCATGCCCGTCCGCTGACGGACCCGTTCTCCGGGGATCCCGCCCTTCGCCGAGGGAGTGTGATTTCGTCCGGCGTGGCACGTCCTACCCCACAGAAGCCCGGAGCACCCAGCTCCTCGTCGCCGACACCCACCGACGAGCAGCTGATCGGGACGTATCTCGAAGAGCCAGGCAGCGACGCGGCACAGCGTGCCGCGGGGACGTTGTTCGAGCGCCACCAGCGCCGCGTGTACCTGTGGTGCCTGCGCATGGTGCGCGACCACGATCGCGCGCTCGATCTGGCGCAGGATGCCTTGCTGCTCGCCTATCGTTCGCTGGGGTCGTTCCATGGCCGCGCGCGCTTCACCTCGTGGCTCTTCGCCATCACGCGCAATCGCTGCTTGAGCGAGCTGCGCGGGAGACCACGGCGGGACGCCGGTGACGAGGTGCTCGAGCAGGTCGTCGATCCGTCGCAGCGCCTGGACGACGCGTTCTTCGAGCGCCAGGACATGCGCGAGGTGCTCGAGCTGATGCAGACGGTCCTGGAACCGTTGGAGCGCAGGGCGCTTTGGCTGCGCGCGTACGAGCACATGCCGGTCGACGAGATCACGCGTCTGCTGGACATCTCTTCGGCCAGCGGAGCACGCGGCCTGCTGCAGACCGCACGTCGCAAGCTGCGAGCCGCGCGTCGGCCGCGAGGGGAGTGAACCGATGAACGAACGCGACGAACGTCCCACGGCCGACTGCGTTGCCGTCGACGCGTTGGCGGACGTCGATCCCACCACGGACGACACACGCTGGCGACACGTCAGCAACTGCGCGCGCTGTCACGCTTTGTGGTTGGAGTTCCGATCGTTCGTCTCGGCACAGCCTGAGCCGCCCGAGGCGCGCACCGCGGAGGCGATGCAGCACCTGAGCGCGGTTTTGGAGCGCGAAATCGGTGGCGCGCCGGCGCCGCGCCCGGCGCGAGAGTTGTCGTGGTGGCAACGCCTGGGACTGCCGCGGCTCCAGCGCGCGCTATGGGTTCCGACGGCTGCCGTTGCCATCGTCGCCCTCGTCCTCGTCATGCGTCCGGATGATCCACCGGGGCAAAACGGCGTGACGCGTGGCGGAAACGGGGACGCCATGCGCGCCGAAGCCACGCTTCAGGCCGGGACATCGTCGCTCCCCGGGCAGCACGTGCGCTTCGAGTGGCAGCCGGTCGAAGGCGTCGACGGCTACGAGCTACAGATTTTGTCCGCCGAACACGACGAGCTTTGGAAGCAAACGACGACGGATACCTTCCGTGTCGTTGCCGTCGACAGCCTTCCGGTTGCTCAGGATGTCGTGTTGTGGCGCGTGCGTGCGCTTCGTTTCGGCGACACGATTGCGACGAGCACGACGCACGCGCTCGAGCTGCGCCTCTGATCTCCGTTGCGGGTTGCCGACCTCGGATTCATCCGCTACGCTTGAGTTTGGAACGCGAAGCGTTCCTGTCTCCCCCTTCGATCCCGGACGCCCGAATACACTGAGCCACGCAACCATCTGGAATGCGTCACCGGGAGGCTGACCGTGAGCGCCACGACGAAGCTCGACCCACGCGCCCGACTCCGCGCCGCACGCAACGCGACACACAAGACGAGATCCCGCGTCGCATGCCTCGTGCAAGCCCTGGCTGCGTCGGCGCTGCTGGCGGTGCCCGCGCGCCCGGCTGGCGCCGTGGATCGCGACTTCGATCCCGTCGTGTTGGAGGGATCCGACCTCGTTTCCTTCTGGGGCGTGCCGACCACGAACATCGTCGGCTTCGCGTGGGTTGGCAGCGGGTGGAACCAGATCCCAATCCAGATCGACGAGAAGGACATCGTCGATTTTGCCACCGTGTACGGCGATTCGAGCCCGTCGGGATTCACGTTCCTCACCTACACCGACACCGGGACGTTCACCGGCCCCGATGCCGATCCGAGCTTCGACGCGGACGACGAGCTGGTGTTCATGGCGCGGGACGCGGGGCTCGAGGCCACGACGACGCAGCATCCCAGCGATGTCGTGCCGAACACGGGCGTCGAGCTTCAGCTCACCGACCCTCTGACCTTCGACGTCGCCTACGTCTACCTGTTCGAGAGTGGCAGCCTGCCGCCCGACGCGGGGAAGGCACCGATGAGCTACC
>JBFJHN010000583.1:0-2900 GCA_041613275.1 Candidatus Krumholzibacteriia bacterium
CCTACAAGAAGGACGAGAACGGCCGTGTGCTCAACTTCATCGGAATCTTCGTGGATACGGAGTACGCACCGTATATCGCCATGACCTTGACCGCGTCCGAGCGTCCGTTCGGCACGGTGTATCACGAGTACACGCACTACCACACGAGCCGCAAGGCGGTCCCCTTGCCGCTGTGGCTGTCCGAAGGCATCGCCGAGTACATGAGCACGTTCCGCAGCTCGGGGGAGCAGGTCGAGGTGGGATTCGCGGTGGAGCCGCACGTGCAGCTCCTGCGCGGTAAGCCGCTCATGGCGCTCGGGGAGTTGTTTGCCATACGTCCGGATTCGACCGCCTACAACGAAGGTGAGCGCCAGGGCATCTTCTATGCGCAGTCGTGGGCACTATTCCACTACTTGCGCCACGAACGAGACGATCTCTACGAGAAGCTTCCCGACCTCGTGAGCACGCTGAATGCCGGGAACTCGGTGATGCAGGCGTTCGATATCGTCTACGGCATCGACTACCGCTCCGTGCAAGCGGGTCTCGAACAGTACGTGCGTGGCGGCAACTTTGCATATCTGAGGTACGGACTCGAGATCGAGGTCGATCGCGATTTCGAAATCGAAGACATCGCCCGCTCGGAGCTCTTGGCAGCGCTCGGCATCTATTTGGCCGACACGGCTCCGTGGGAAGCCGAATCCGCCGAAGCACACCTGCGCGAGTCGCTGCAGCTCGACGCGCAGCGACCGCTCGTGCACGCCGCTCTCGCCCAGACTCTGGCCCGCCAGGAGCGCCACGTGGAAGCGCGAAGGCACTTCGCGCGCGCCATCGAGCTGGCACCCCAGGATTCACGCACGCACGCACGCTACGGAAACCACCTCGTGCAACGCTACCTCGAGGAGAACAAGATTCCGCGCGAGCCGCGCGCCCTGCCGCACGAGCTCGTCGAGGCACGGCAAGTGTTGATGCGCGCGTTGGAGCTGGATTCACGCAACGGCGAAGCGTTGGTCTCGCTGGGAAAGACGTACCTCTACGATCCCGAAAACACCGCGATCGGGTTGCAAACGCTGAACGTGGGGAGCTCACTGCTTCCTGGACGCATGGACATCCCCTACTACCAGGTCCTGCTGCTGCTGCGCATGGGCCAGCGAGAAACCGCCGACCAGCTGGCGCAGGCCATTCTGGAGCGGGCTCGAGAGCCCGAGCTGCACGCCCTCGTACGCCAAGCTCTCGAGAGCGAAGACACAGGCAGCATCGCGGACCGCTACAACGAAGCCGTCTATCTGTTCAATCAGCGCGACTACGCGCGCGCGGTGGCAACGCTCGAGAAGCTGCTGCCCGATGTCGAAGATCGCGGCCAACGCCGCAGGATGCAGGAACTGCTGGCCGAGGCGCGCGAGGCGCAGGCGGAGCAAGCGAAGATCGACCGTCACAACGCGCACGTCGCGCGCTACAACGCTGCCGTCGAGAAGGCGAACGCGGGGGATCTCTCGGGTGCCCGGAGCATCCTGGAGGCGCTGGTCCAAGAGGTCGAGGACCCCGAGCTCGAGCGCGCGGCGCGCGACTTTCTGGAAGGCGTGCGCGCGCAACAAGCTTCACGCGCCCGACGGCGCGAGTGACGTGCAACGCGCCTCAGCGTGGGTCCTTCGGTTTCATCTCCCACAGCACGTTGACGATCACCCATCGATCGTCCCACTTGCCGATGTGCATGTAGTCGATCCAGCCCGACATCTCGGCCTTGACGCTGGCGATGTCACCATAGACGTCGAGGATCTCGACTTTCTTGATCTGCTTCTCGGCGGGCGTCCGCGTGCCGCCTCCGCGCTTGACCGCCTGCACCAGCCGCAGAGCGCCCATCTGCTCCAATCGATCGCGCCCCGACTCCTTGTCGGTGACGATGATCCGCTTGGCCAGCTCCGTGTGCAGACAGCGCTCCATGCGTTCTGCGTTGCCCTCGTACCACCCTTCGACGTAGTCCAGCGCGGTGGCGCGGATGGCGGCCGAGTCGGCGGCCGACACCTGGGCGGCGGCATCCACGCTCGCCAACATCCCTGAAGCGACGATCCACGCTGCGGCGATTCCAGCTCGCATCGTTTTCCTCTCGTTGGAGCGGCATGTACGGGGAGACGCCCACAGCATACCCGACTTGCAAGTGGACGAGGAGCCGCGGCCTGTCTAGAATGGCCGCGTTCCGCGGAAACGCTCCCAGCCGACCCTTCGCCTGCTCGAGGAGGCGCTACGATGAACGCCTTCCGGCGCATCGCGCAGTACGGTCAAAGCATCTGGTTCGACAACATCCGACGCAGCTTCATCGAATCCGGGGAGCTGCAAGAGCTGGTCGAAAAGGACGGGCTCGCAGGCGTCACGTCGAATCCCGCCATCTTCCAGAAGGCCATCGCCGGAAGCACCGACTACAACGAGGCCACCCGCAACCTGGCGCGTGAAAAGCTGTCTGCGAAGGAAGTGTACGAGCGCCTGGCGCTCGACGACATCCGCCAGGCGGCCGACGTTCTGCGTCCGGTGTACGAACGCAGCAAGCGGCGGGACGGTTTCGTCAGCCTCGAGGTGTCGCCGTATCTGGCGCACGACGCCGACGGCACCGTCGCCGAGGCGCGGCGACTGTTCGCCGCGGTCGAGCGCGACAACGTCATGATCAAGGTCCCGGCGACGGCGGAGGGAATCGGGGCCGTGCATCAGCTGGCCATCGACGGCATCCCCATCAACGTCACGCTCTTGTTCTCGGTGGACACCTACGAAGAAGTCGCGCGCGCGTGGATCGACGGCTTGGAGACTCGGGTGGCACGGGGTGAGGACGTGTCCGGCGTCGCCGGTGTCGCCAGCTTCTTCGTCAGCCGTATCGATTCTCTCGTCGACGCCATGCTCGAAGGCGAGCTCGATGCCACGCGCGACGACGCTCGCCG
>JBFJHN010000584.1:0-2892 GCA_041613275.1 Candidatus Krumholzibacteriia bacterium
ACCCGGAAGCCGGTCATGACTTCGTCGAGGATGAGAAGCGCGCCGCGTTTCGTGCACAGCTCGCGCAGTCCGGGCAGGAAGCGCGAGCGCGGCGGCACGACGCCCATGTTGCCCACGACCGGCTCGACGATGACCGCGGCGATGGTGCCGTCGTTGGCGTCGAACAGCTCGGCAACTTCATCGAGGTCGTTGTACTCGGCGACCAGCGTGTCTGCGGCGACGCCGTTCGTCACGCCCGGACTGTCCGGCAAGCCCAGGGTCGCCACGCCCGAGCCGGCGCGAATGAGGAACGCGTCGGCGTGGCCGTGATAGCAGCCGGCGAACTTGATGATCTTGGAGCGGCCTGTGAAAGCGCGCGCCAGCCGGATGGCCGACATCGTGGCCTCGGTGCCCGAGTTCACCAGGCGCACGACGTCCACGGCCGGAACCATGTCGCAGATGCGCTCGGCCAGATCCACCTCGGCCGAAGTGGGTGCGCCGAAGCTGGTGCCCTGTGTGGCAGCCTTCTGGATCGCTTCGACGATGCGCGGGTGGGCGTGGCCGAACAGCAGCGGTCCCCAGGATCCCACGAAGTCGATGTAGCGGTTGCCGTCGACGTCGCGTACGCGCGCGCCCTTGCCGCTCTCGATGAAGAGCGGCTCCGTCCCCACGGCGCCAAAGGCGCGGACGGGCGAGTTGACGCCGCCCGGCATGACGCGCACGGCGCGTTCCATGAAGGCTCGGCTGCGCGGGCCCGCCGGACTGCTGATGGTGTGCTTGCCTTCCATATCGCGCCCGGAATCTAACACAGGCCATGCGGATGCGGGACCCGCAGCGAGACGACAAGATTCCGGGATCGAGGGTCCGGTGTGGGTTCAGTCGAGTCGCAGCAGCTTGGCGGTCGCGGTGGAGACGCTGGCTGGAGCGTCGAGCGCGCGCGTGTGCAGGCGTACGAAGAAGATCCCTGAGCCTGCGAGCTGGCCGCGATCGTCCCGGCCGTCCCACGTGGTCACGTGTACGTCGGCGCTGCGCGGAGCCGACAGCAGCTGCCGCACCCGACGTCCGCGCACGTCGAAAACCTGCAGCGTGACGTGAGCATCGTGGTCCAGCTTGTAGCGGATGGCGCCGGTGGGAAGCACGGCGACGACGTTGGGGACGATGTAGGCGGGTCGTCCGCGGAACGGGTTCTCGGGCGGCGGGCCGATGTCGCGCAGGTACAGGAACGCAGCGTAGGCGTCGATGACACCCCAGCCTTCGAAGCGATCGACAGCGTCGGCGCGGCTGGCCGTGGCGCGCAGCGCGTCGCGGATCTGCGCCGGTGTCGCCCACGGGTATGCCTGCAGCAGGATGGCCGCGGTGCCGGCGACGAGAGGTGCCGACAACGAAGTGCCCCCACCAAAACCGTACGCCGCCTCGTTGCCGGTTTGGGCGATGGCGGTGCCGCTTCCGTGGGCCAGCACGTCCGGCTTCGTGCGCCCGTCCACCGTCGGACCATACGACGTGAAGCCGGCGCGAACGCCGTCGTCGTTCACCGCGCCGACCGAGATCACCTCGCGGCCGTCCGCGGGCGCCATGAGCGTGTTCGGTTCGTCACGCAGGCCGATGTTGCCGACCGCGTTCACCACGACGATGCCGCGCGAAGCCGCCAGGTCGGCTGCGCGCGTGATGACGGTGGTGTTGCCGTCCATGTCGGCCCAGGTCCAGTCGGGGAAGCCGTCCTCGAACTCGAGATAGCCCAGCGACGTGCTCGTGATGTCGACGCCCATGCTGTCGGCCCACTCCACCGCTGCGACCCAGTTGTCCTCTTCGAGCGGCGACTCGGCGGCGTCGTTCTCGGTGCGCGCCAGGAGGTACTGGGAAGCGAACGCGGGTCCGATGATGCGCGTCTCCTTGAAGCCAGCGAGAACCGAAAGCGTGGCGATGCCGTGCGCGCCGAAGATCACCGGATCGGACGGGTCGGGCGCCGTGTCGAGGTCGTTGTCGATGAAGTCGCGCATTCCCAGGACATCGAGCCGCTCGAAGACCTCGTGGCTCAGCAGGCGGTGGCCGTTGTCGAAGTGGCCGATGATCACGCCGCCACCGTCGTAGCCCAACGAATGCATGAGCGTGATGTTGCTGATCTCGAGCTGGCGGAGGGACAGGCCGTACTCGAAACGCAGCGGCACCGAAGGCGCCTCCGGCTTCGCCGGTACGGACGGTCGCGGTGATTCGAACCGCGGCGGTCGTGCGGGTAAGGGGTCGAGCTCACGCACGTTCAAGTCGTGCCGGAGCGTGGCGCGATAGACCAGCTCGATCTCGCGCACGCCTTCGACGTTGCGGAGCGCATCGATCTGTGCGCGCGTGGCCTCGACGCTCAATGCGTTCAGCCACTTCGATCTCTGGCGCACGCGCGTGACGCGCTCGGCAACGGCGTCCACGTACGTTGCGTACAACGGCAGGTCGTGCTCGTCGACGAGCTGATCGGGCGGCCGGACCTTCGCACGCCGGCGCAGCGAGCGCTCGCTGACGACGTTCTGCCGCACGCCGGACTTGGCTGCATGCGGGCCCTTGTCGCGCAAGTGCACCCACACGATCCACGTTGCATCGGTCCGGATGCCGTCTGCACGGTCGCCGGGTGAGCGCGCTGCGACGTCGCGTGCGTGCTCCAGCGCACGTGCCAGCCGCGGTCCGAGCGCCGCACGCCCGTCGGCGTGCAGCGGGCGCACCGACCCCACGGCGCAGACGAGCCACGCAGTCAACGCGACGGTGCATACGACGGCGGATGAGAGGCGTTGCTTCATGGCTTCCGCGTGGGGTCTGTGCGCTCGGGTGGGGGTCCGTGAGCACCTCCCATTCTAGGCAACTCGTTGAGCGGAATCAAGTTGGCTGGGAGCGTGCGGGCGGAGCCGGGGTTGGGGAGAAATCCCACGCGCG